>JAHEER010000195.1 GCA_024640625.1 Desulfobulbaceae bacterium | reverse complement strand
GATAGCCGTCATCATCACCGTCACGAACCAGCTGCAACCTGCTGTGGATGTCCCATCCCAGGATATATACTGCATGCCTGGCAGAGAGAATTGCCTCGCGAACTGCACGAAAATAGGTCTCTCCGTCGACCGCGATTGCGACACGACCCGCGTTCTCCAGACGCCAGCAGTTGCAGCCCGCCTGTATAATCGAATCACTTCCGGCCTCGTGCATGCCCCGACCCTAACCTGACAAGAACACGCTAGGACTGCTGGCCCGGAACACCAAACTCCTTCAAATGGCGGAAAAACTCCTCATAGTCGATATAGTGGCTGCCATCGCACGAGAAATTCATGCCAATCATGCCACTCATTCGATTGAAGGAGCCACTGCGCAGGTAGATTTGTTCATCAGTATTGCGCAAGCGCTTGAATTCATCCAGCACCAGGGCCAGATCATCACGATGCATATGCGGCTTTCTGCCCTCATAGGATACTGCCGGAAAACTGTCGAGAAATCCTTTTTCAAAGACCTCTTCTTTCACATATACGCGGTAATGAAACGGATCATCAAAAAACCAGCAAGTCAGCTGCGAAGATGAGTAGTGTGCCTTGATGTGAAACACCCCTTTATTCACCGTAAGCGAAGCCATAATTTGATGAAGTTTATCTATATTTTCATCGAAGAGACTTGTCTGTCGGCTCTGCTCAAACAAAAAGGCCCTGACAGAGGGATCGCCTTTCACTTGTAACCAGCGACTTGGCATGCGTGCTGACTCCTCCATTTAATATGGATTATAAATATATCATACGGTAAACGATCTGCCCGGCACGGTTTCTGTAACCCCGCTACCCTTTGCGCAACGGATTTAACATCTGTGTCTTCGGGGCTAGCAAAGTGGCTCGCGCAGGAAGAAATTAGCGCCCCCAAGTTCTTTCCGAACGATTTTTCGCAGCTTTCTGGATTCTGTTTTCAAATCAATGAAAACAACATCAAAATCACCGTTTGACAACATTCTGATGACGGTCGCGCAATGCCTCAACGTCTTACCATTGTATCGTTTCCCATCATTCTTACCTCCGTGTTCAAGGTACAATAGCGTCGATCCGATAGTTTTCTGACTCACAGCAGAGGTTTCAACGGTGATTCACCTAATCGCAGGTTGAAATCACATGAATATGTCTGCTCGCAAGACTATCCCGCAATATCCCGCAATCCCTGCAGGGCCAGCTCCATTATTTTGCCGTCTGTCTCGCGCGGGTAGACCATGTAGGCAGGATGAACAAATTCCGGCGATCCAGCAACACGATACAGACGTCCGGAGGTAATGAAAGGATCAGCCATGCGCGCCGGCAGGAAACAGCTGCCCCCATTAGCAAGAATCAACTGCACACCAAGCCAACCGATATTGACTGTTTGTGGCGGGCGTTCCAGGTCAGGATAACTCTGTGCATGCTGAGCATAGAAGCCTGGCCCCCAATCCACGTAAATATAATCTTCTCCTGGCATAGCATCGCCCTGCCGGCTACTGACTAACACTAGAGTTTCGTCGAAGAGATGTTCCACGATCAGGCCGGGGCTGTGACTCGGGGTATACATCAGGCCAATATCCAGCATGCCTTCAATGAGATTACGCATTAAATCTTCTTCAAAACCGATCTCGCTGCGGATGGCGATATCTTTTGCAACACGACGCATCCATCCTACCCACTGCGGTAAAAACCCCTCCCAGAGTGCGATCCGACCGCCAATACGGATTGTGGCCCGGTAACGACTTGGCAACCCAACATCATGCCGTGCCTGCTCCTCTGTAAGCACCAGTCGTTTTGCATGTTCCAGAAAGCGACGACCAGACGAAGTCAGGCTGGCGCCCGAACGATTACGTACGAATAACCGTGCACCAAGCTCCTCTTCAAGACGCTGAATCCTGGCACTGACCGTAGACTGTGTCAGATGCAGATGTTTGGCAGCCTCCAGAAAGCTGCCGTGGGCAGTTATGGCGAGAAAGGTTCGCGCCTGTTCTATATCCATGAGCGGGTCCCTGCATGAAGCCTCAGAAATAATATCGTATTTATCGATAATAGATAGCAATTAATATCGTTTGACCACTATTTATTTGCCAAATATAGTATTGAAAACACATAGACTGGAGGCCGGAAATGGTGAGCAACACACAATCTGGACGCGATATCGAGGGCTATATCGTCGATCCAGGGGACTGGAACCAGGAACTTGCCAAACAACTGGCTTCAGAAGAAGGCCTGGAACTCGGTGAGGACTACTGGCAGATCCTTGGATTCATGAGGGAATACTGGCTGGAGCACCGCATTGCACCGGACGTCCGCCATGTCATTGAGTATCTTGCTAACGAACAGGGGTATGACAAAAAACATGCGAAGAAACACCTCTTCAATTTATTTCCCTACGGCTACGTAAAACAGGCATGCAAGATAGCGGGCATGCAGCGTCCACGCGCATGGAGCACAGGCTGAGGAAGATGCTGCTTCAAGATTTTGATGACACGTTACAGGAAGAAAAAAAGCGAACCGTTTTTACACTTGTAGGCAATCTCATGCTGCACATTTATGTATCGATGAAATTCACCAATGCGCCGCTCAAGCGTACCCCGATTGCCCTCTATCTCGACACCAACCCTGAGCATCCTATCCAGGGCAATACTGACCGCACCGGTGCCGTCACATTCGATATTCCGCCGGCCAGTGGCAAAATCATGGTTAACGGAACCGTCCACTACCACGGCCGCCTGGAGGGCAATATTGATATCAACCTCTGGTCTCCAACCGATGCTGGTAAGGTTGATGAATCTGGAGCACCCGGCAGTAATGAAAGTGGCAGCATTGCCTACCCCGGGATGCAGACCCGTACGCTCATGGTCAATGGGAATGCAGTGCAGACCGACAGCGAAGGTTACCTGGTGAATCTTGGTGACTGGTCCGAAGACTTCGTGCGCGCCGAGGCCGGGTACGAAGACCTTATTCTGACAGATGAAATCTGGGAGGTTATACGTTTCCTGCGGGACTATTATGAGAAACACAGTGTACAGGCCAATGTACGTGAAATCGTCAAGCATTTCCGCAAGGCATGGGGCCCGGACCTGGGCTGCAATCACCATCTGCACGCGATCTTCCCGCGTGGTGGTCCACAAAAACAGGGGAACCGTTTGGCAGGACTATTGCGGACAAAAGGAGAACACTAAACAGCGTAACCCCGTCCCCTAGTAGTTTGATGACGGCTGCAGGCCATTCAGATATTTAGCTTTGATAGCAGCTACTCGATAGTTCGTTCGGCCTAATCAACAATGACAAACCATGCAGTCAGTTGACTCAGCAAAGTACACATCACCTACTCTGCTTAACGTTGTAAATCGTTAAGGTCATTCAGCTGCTGCTTATCCAGGCTTATCTTAATCACAACGAGTGATATTATTGAGCCAGCAATAGATTCCTTCGAAAAATAACCGATGCGAAGATCGATGCGAGCTGTAATCGCATCCACTATGGTTCTAACTGGCTGGCATGCGTGGGTAAATCCATTTTGACGTTTTATAACTGACTGTTAACAATGATGAATACCAGGATAACCCCTTGAATCACCGTCCAAGGAAAAGGTTCGGCCAGGACTTTTTCCCCTCTCACTTTCCCCACATATTCCAACTTGTTACATACCAGCAGGACACCATCGCCGACAGTTCCGGCGACAGTAGTTAGATACCAGTTAAACCTTATCCTACTGATTATTTAGTTGTATTTCTTCTGCAATGTTCTCTCATTGCATCAATTATCGCCTACCGAAAACCCGAATCTTTATCACGTTGTTTACCGTTGCCTGGCAAATAAGCAGACTGGAAACTCTATTAAATTCTGTTAGCTAAGAGCATAGATAGATGGGCGTATTTAAACGTGGAAAGTATTGGCACGTTAAATTCAGATTCAAGAATCGGACCTATACAAAGAGCAGTAGATCTATTCTGAAAAG
>JAHEER010000084.1 GCA_024640625.1 Desulfobulbaceae bacterium | reverse complement strand
GCCCTGGACAGGGGCTGCAACTACTTTACCTGGGGAACCTTTATCAAAGGCCGCAGTTCCGCATTCAGGGACTTTGTCAGGCAGCTTTGCCGCGAGGGACGGCGCCAGGAGCTGGCGATCGGCCTGTTGAGCTATTCCCATTCGGCACTGCTGGGAGACCGTTTCCTGAAATCGGCCCTGACCCAGATGGGAACGGAGTACGTTGACGGCCTGATTCTTGGCTACTATCCGAAGAGGCCGCCCGAGCGGGTAATGGAGTGGGCAGACAGGGTAAAAAAGAGCGGACAGGTCAGGGCCATCGGCCTGACCACCCACAACCGGGCCGTGGTCGCGCCCCTTGTGGAAGAGGGGATCATAGATTATTTCCACATCCGCTACAATGCGGTGCATCGCGGGGCTGAGCAGGATATCTTCACCCATCTCGGCGAGGATAGGCCGGGTATCATTTCGTTTACCGCAACGAGTTGGGGGCAGCTTCTCAAAGAAAAGAAGATGCCGGCTGCAACCCCGGCGCCCTCCGCCGGCGACTGCTATCGATTCGTGCTGGCCCGGGACGAGGTGGATGTCTGCATGATGGGAGTCAAGGATCTGCCCATGTTCGAAGCCAATATGAACGCAATCGAGTCGGGGCCCATGACGCCTGCTGAACTGGAGCGGATGAGAACCATCGGCGACCACATTTATCGCTGAATCGGCTCCTCGCTCATTCTTTGCCTCACTAACCGGTGATTTCATGTCGCCTGTCCCCCTCACCACTGCTTGATTTGAGCAGCAGAGATGCATACATACAATATTAGTGACCCCAAGGTGCCGGGGCAGGCACCGAGCGTATACATCCAGAACAACAACACCATGGAGGCTAGCTGATGGTACTCACTCCTTCAACCATGCTTGAATTGGGCACCGAAGCCCCCAATTTCACCCTGGCCGATCCCCACGGCACTTCTTTTGATCTCAGCACCCAGCCGATCGATAAGGGATTGCTGGTGATTTTCATGTGCAATCACTGTCCCTATGTTATCCATATCAGGGAGAAGCTGGTGCAGTGCATCAAAAAATACCAGGCGCAGGGCATCACCGTTGTTGCCATTAACAGCAACGACTACACCGCTCACCCCGACGACAGTCCGGAACGCATGGCCCAGGACATGCAGCAATTCGCTTACTCTTTTCCCTACCTGGTCGATGAGGATCAGCAGGTGGCCAGGGCCTACGAAGCAGCCTGCACTCCTGATATCTACCTGTTCGACAAAGACAAGAAACTGGTCTATCGGGGCCAGTTCGATTCTGCCCGACCGGGTAATACCACCCCGGTGACCGGTGCTGATTTGACCGCTGCCGTGACCCAGATGCTGGAAGATAGAGAGATCAAGGTCGTCCAGCAACCCAGTATGGGCTGCAACATCAAGTGGAAAGCGGGCAATGAACCTTCCTACTTCGGCAGTTGATCCCCAACCGGTTGTTGCACCACTTCAGGTCAGGTAAAAGCGGGTGCTCCGGGGGCGCTGTTCGATGCTGATGGCGCAGTCTGGACGACTGATCCTTTACCTGGGTATGGCGCTTCTGGTCCTCTCCGGTTGTGAGGGGGAGGCCGGCCGGAAACGCGGCACCAGGGTGCTGCTTGACGAGGCTGCCATTCTGGGCGATATAACGGAATCGACCGAAAAATCGCTGAACTACCTTAGAGATGATTATGGAATCGAGGTGGTGCTCGCCACCCTTGTCTCACCTGGCGCTAACGAGACGCTGAAAGAGGCGACGGCCAGGCTCTTTACCGAATGGGATGTTGGTCGTGAATATGATGGCAGGGGGCTGCTGCTCTTACTGGCGGAACGTGACAAAGAGGTGCGAATCGAAGTCGGCTCAGCCCTGGAGCACGTGTTCACCGACCTGTTTACCGGCTATATCGAGGCCAAGCAGCTCAAATCTTACTATCTCAGCGGTCAGCTCGAGATCGGTCTGCTGGCGGTCATCGAGGAGATAGAGGCACGGGCTCGGCTCATGTCGACCGATCAGGTCGATGCGGCGACCATCGCTACACGGGATCAGAAGTTTCTCTCGGGCGGCGGCGGGGCGGACGTGGATCTGCAAGAATTCCACAGAGAGTCAGTTGCCCAAAGCGGTCGCCTTTACCCGGCCGGCAGTACCCCGGATGAAGCATGGCAGACTTTGATAACCAGCTGGCGCGAAAAAAACCGGGACCCTGATATCGGCGTGTACACCCCGATAACCAGGCTCATCTATCGGGATTTCAGCAATCAGCCGGAGCGCAGATTTGAGGAGGATGTTCGCACCTGGGGGGCCAAGCCCTACGAGATAATTGCTGACAACAACTATGCCGTGGTCTTTTTTGGCAACAAAAAAGGCTGGGATAATGCCCCCTTTCTATTCAGCAGAACAGAGGAGGGCTGGCAGTTTGATATGGTGCATCAACGCAAACTGGTGCGCATGGGCCGGGCCCCGGCCTGGGGTATAGAGCGTTGGGAGCATCCTTATATGACTTTGATGTCTCGCTGCCCCTATTGGATGGGACAGGATATCCCGCTCGCTGATGCTGAGCGCTACTCTGTTGCGAGAGATCGGGAATTCGCGCAGCGTATTCGCCGACTGGAAAGCGAACTCGAGAGCGGCGCTGAAGATTTTATCACCTTCTTTGAGCTAGGCAGGCTCTACACCATCACCTCGATGGGGCAGAAGCGGCTCACCCTTCTCAAGAAAGCCGAAAGCATTCGGCCAACTGATCCGGATACGCTCAAATACCTGGCAATCGCCCACG
Organism: Desulfobulbaceae bacterium; assembly: GCA_024640625.1. Classification (GTDB taxonomy): domain Bacteria; phylum Desulfobacterota; class Desulfobulbia; order Desulfobulbales; family Desulfocapsaceae; genus JABDQA01. Next base: position 11,403 of record JAHEER010000084.1, on the reverse strand, counting down.
TGGATGCCCATTACCAGTATGAAACCGCGCTGCCCCTGGTGCAGCGCTATGTGGAGCTTCGTCCTGAAGATCCTTTCGGGCATTTTTTTCTTGGGTACCTGTACCTGATGATCAACCAGCCAAGCCGGTCAATTGCTGCGCTGGGCGGTGGATTGTCCCTGGATTCCGATAATCTTTACGGACTCTGCAAACTGGCGCGGGCTCACCTTGCCAGGGGGACAGGGGATGACCTTGAGCGGGCCTCAGGTATATTGAAAAGGCTGAAGGAAATTGCCCCGGATCATGTGCGGGTCGGCTGGCTGGAAAAGGACCTGAACAGGCGATGACAGAGGTCAAAGCTTAAATGTGCCCCCGTAAATAAACAGCCAGTCAACGGATTATCAGGTTGTGCAGTTCATTCTTGTCGTCCGCTCTTATTGGGAAGTGTTCCTCAAGAATCGAGCCGATACGTTCGACGCCGTCGCAGATGGCCTGGCAAGGCGTGCCCTGCCTGATGCCCCGGGTGACAAGATCGACGACTTCCTGCCAGGCCTGCGGCTCTATTCTGTCATTGATGCCGTGATCTCCAAGCACCCAGACCCTTCTTTCAAACACCGATATATAGAGCAGGATGCCGTTATCATCCCTGGTGTTGTGCAGGGCCTCGCTGAAAAAGGCTGCCGCCGCACCTTCCTGTACGGCGATGTCGGCGCGGGCCGGGGAGAGAAAGTATCGTTTCAGGCGGGGAAGTTTTCTGACCGAGAAGTAGCCGAACCCATAGTAAAGGCAGAAAAAGATCAGAAACAGCCACATGTTGTCGGTGCCCAACCAGAGCAGGCCGCCGAAGAGCCGGGCCGAGAGCAGCGCCATCGGCACACCGAAAAAGACACCGCCGATAATTGGCGCCACCGGATAGCTGTGACTCTCCGAGACGATCATCGGGACGATCTCGCCGGAAGTCTTCTTCTCAGCGGCCTGTACTGCCGCGGTCACCTTTTGCCGTTGCTCGGGAGTGAGAAATTGTTCAGCTAAAGTCGTCATCTCTCTTACCAGCCTCCCGAGGCGCCGCCGCCGCCGAAACCGCCTCCACCGCCGCCGAAGCCGCCTCCGAACCCACCTGAAGAGCGGCCGAAGCCGCCGCCATAGCCGCCGTACCCGGTTCTGCTCATCGCTCCTCCCGAGGATCCAGCCAGGGTGGCGGCAACCAGTCCGCCGATGGCGCCGACCGGTATCAAAACAAGCAGGGCGAGTCCGGTTATCCCGAACAGTAGAAAGGCCAGCAGCGGGGTGGCGATACCACCGACTGCGGCGGCGGAAACCTTACTTTTCCTGAGCAGTGAACCGAAGATGAAGAATATAAAGATCATCGCCGTCAGCAGACCGCCAGGGTCGCTGCGGTTCGACGAGGTGGTCCCTGTTTCGGCGGCTGCGGTAAATTCGCCGCGCACCGTGGCCACGATGGCGCCGATACCGTCAATGATTCCCTGGTTGAAATTACCCTCTTTGAAATGAGGCGCGATGACGTTGCGGATAATACGGCCGGCGGCCATATCCGTAAACGTTCCCTCCAGACCATAACCGACTTCGATCCTGATTTTCCGATCGTCTCGGGCAACCAGCAGCAGCACCCCGTTGTCCACTCCCTGCTGGCCAATCTGCCAGGCCTCGACTACCCGCAGGGAAAACTGCTCGAGGCTGTCGCCCTGCAGGCTGTCGATGGTAAGTACGACGATCTGGGTGGAGTCCGAGGACTCCAGGCTTGTCAATACAGATTCAAGCGACGCCTCGGTGGCGGGTGAGAGCAAGTTGGCATAATCATTGACTCGTCCCTGGAGTTTCGGCACATCGAGGGCCAGAACCTGGCCGCCCAGATAAAGCGTCAGTGCACAGAAGACAAAAAAAGATGCTATCCCTCTTCTGAGCGCTGGCACGGTGAAAAGATCAGTTGAATTTGACCTGCGGGGCCGCCTGAGCTGCGGCATCGGCCTGGTAATACTCCTTCCTGTCAAGTCTGAGCAGCAGTGAATTGGTAAAACTCTGCGGGAAGCGGCGGATTGAGCCATTGAAATCTTCCACGGCCGCGTTGTAGCGCTGTCTGGCGACATTTATCCGGTTTTCGGTGCCTTCCAGCTGGTTCTGCAGATCCAGAAAATTCTGGTTGGCTTTGAGATCCGGGTAGCGCTCTACGACAACCATGAGTCTGGAAAGCGCCGACGTAAGCCCACCCTGGGCCGCGGCGAGCTGCTGCATGGCCGCCTGGTTGGCGAGATCATCCGGTTTGAGCTGCACCGAGGTGGCCTTGGCGCGGGCATTGACGACAGCTTCCAGCGTCTCTCGTTCATGGGAGGCGTAGCCTTCGACGGTGGCCACCAGGTTGGGAATGAGATCGGCCCTGCGCTGCAGTGTGGCTTCAACGTCGGCCCAGGCCTTGAATACCTGTTCCTCCTTCATCTGGAGACTGTTGTAGCCGCAGCCGGTGAACAGCAGCGACAGCAAGAACAAAAATCCAATGCGGTTGAGCACCATCATAACGACTCCTGAACAAAATTTTAATCTCGGTCCGAGGTCCCCAATAGATGTCCGACGCGAAGCGGTGAACAATCACCCGCTACCCTTCACGGGGGTGCCGGTTAGACACCTATCAGTCGTCGTCAACGAGGTAGTCCTTGAGTTTTTCGGCCAGACCGGGAGGCAGCTCTTTTCCGTAGAGAAAGGCCTGGGCTTCCTCACCGGTGAGCTGCTGCTTGAGTTCGACCGGCAGCGATTTGAGAACCGCCATTCGCTCCGGGATAATCTTCTCTTTATCAAGCGGTGCTTTGTGTTCCATCTGCTTTACCTGAGGTCAAGTTACTGGGTTCAGTCCCAGAGTTTCATCAGCGGACCGGTGGGCCCGAAGACCGGGTCGGAGAGCGGCCTGGCTACGCTGCTGATGTTTTCATCGGCCCCGGGACGCTCGCCCTCCTTGCCGTACATCATATCCCACTGCTGGCCGGCCGGATACCCGCCAACCACCCGAAAATCATCTGACTGTCCCATATTGCAGTGCGAGACGCCGGCGGGGATTATAATAATGTCTCCCGCTTCGGCTTTCAGCGTCTCTCCCGAGGGGCCTCCAAAACAGGCCTTGACCCAGCCAGAGTAAACGCCGAGCACCTCGTGGGCCAGTGAGTGGTAGTGGTGAAAATCATAGAGACCGTTGCGCCAGGCAGCAGGCCAGCGGTTCTGCGTGAAGGCCCTTTCAAACTTTTCCGGGCTCACACTGGTGCGGTCAAGAGCGGCGGTTATGATGATCAGCGGCAGGGTCGCGTTGTTCGGAAACCTGCCGTCGTCTTCAAAGTACCTGACAATTATGTTTGATTCTTCGGTTGCCATTAAATCAGAGTCTGATGTTCAAAAAATGATGCAGAGGGAACAATTCCTATATCTTCTTCATCAACGACAGCTTAGCGTTTCCAGTAGTAGCGTGCTTCCCGGCCGAGTTCGTGCTCGATTTCAAGCAGCCTGTTGTATTTGGCGATCCGATCAGAGCGCGAGGCAGAACCGGTTTTGATCTGGCCGCCGTCCATGGCCACCGCGAAATCGGCGATAAAGGTATCTTCGGTCTCGCCTGAGCGATGCGAGATGACATAGGTCCAGCCAGCGTCCCGGCAGAGTCTGATGGCTTCCACCGTCTCCGTGACCGTACCTATCTGGTTGAGCTTGATCAGCACCGAATTTGCCGTTTTCCAGTCGATGCCGCGCTCGATGTAGCGGGTGTTGGTGACGAAAACGTCGTCACCGACGATCTGAACTTTTTCACCGACCTGGCTGGTCAGCATGCTGAAGCCGTCCCAATCTCCCTCGGCCAGGGGATCTTCCCAGGAGACAATCGGATATTCATTTACCCATTTCTGGGCCATGTCAACCATTTGCTTGCTTGACATGGAGCCCCCGCCGGACCATTTGAGCTCGTATTCCGACTTCAGGTCAGTGGAAAATGAACTGGCAGCGCTGTCCAGGGCCAGCGCGATATCCACACCGGGCCGATACCCGGCCTTGCGAATGGCCTCCAGGATGATGTCCATGGCCTCTTCGTTGCTGGCCAGATTCGGGGCGAATCCGCCCTCGTCTCCGACACCGGTGGCCAGGTTCCGGCTGTTGAGCAGTTTCTTCAGCGCATGGAAAGTCTCGGCAACGGCTCTCAAACCGGCACTGAAGGTCTCAAAGCCCAGCGGCACTGCCATGAACTCCTGAAAATCGACACTGTTGTCGGCATGCTCGCCGCCGTTGAGAATATTCATCATCGGTACCGGCAGCCGACACGACCCGCTGCCGCCTAAATAGCGGTAAAGCGGCGTGTTCTGTGACTTGGCAGCGGCCCGGGCAACCGCCATGGAGACACCGAGAATGGCGTTGGCTCCGAGGTTGGCCTTGTTGTCGGTGCCGTCAAGGTCGATCATCATGCGGTCAATTGCTGCCTGATTGCGGGCCTCGAAACCGATGATCTCCGGGGCGATGATGTTGGTAACATTGTCGACCGCAGTGAGGACGCCCTTGCCGAGGTAGCGCGCCGAATTGTTGTCCCGCAATTCGATAGCCTCGTTTTCTCCCGTACTGGCTCCCGACGGTACCGACGCACCTGCCCTGGTCCCGTCTTCCAGCTCGACGAATACCCTGACCGTCGGGTTGCCCCGGGAATCGAGTATTTCCAAAGCGTCAACTGCACTGATTCTTGCTGCCATAGTGTCTTCCTCCTTGCTCAGCCACACGGCTGAAATAAGAATTGTCGATACGACTAAATGGTACTGGATGGTCTGCAAAAAATGTTAGTCCAAAGATATGCACCGTGCTACAGAAGTCAAAGAGGTGAGGGCGGTTTTCTCTACCTTGCCCACAACCACCGTGGAGGCGGCGTGAAGGCACCCGGATGGTTGTTTTGCAAGGCTCCGCTTTACTGAAAAAGAAAACCTATCCTGGGCAGATCAACCATGGCTGTGGTGACCTTTCCACGACCGCGTTGTAGGGCCGGACAAAGCTCACAAAATGATCACGGGGGGCATCAGATTATGGAGGAGATGAGCTGAAAATTCTCTTCAGCGCTGGCAGGCGGGACAGAAGAACGATGCCCTGCCGCCAAGTTTGACATGTCTGATCGGTGTCCTGCAGATCGGGCAGGGCAGGTCTCTGCGGCCGTAGACATTGAAATGAATCTGAAAATAGCCCTTGGTCCCGCTGGCGTCGAGGAAATCGCTGATGGTTGAACCGCCGCACTCGATGGCCGTGGTGAACACTTCCCTGATTTTTTCGACCAGCAGGATGTAGCGTTTTTCGCTGATAGCCCCGGCTTTTCTGACGGGGCTGATGCCGGCGCTGAACAGACTTTCGTTGGCATAGATGTTGCCAACCCCGGCCACCACCCGTCCATCCATGATGAAATTTTTAACGGGCTGCTGTTTCTTGCGTGCCTTTTTGTAGAGGTAGCTGCCATCAAAAGTTTCTGAAAACGGTTCCGGACCGTTGGCCTTGAAGATGGTCTGTTCCAGGGCTTGGGCCTGGTCGGGCTCGACCACACGGATCGAGCCGAAGCGGCGCACATCGTTGAACCTGAGCTCATAGCCGTTGTCGAGAATCCAGCGGATATGATCGTGGGGATCGATGTCAGCCCCTTCGGGGAACAGGCCGAGGATGCCGGTCATGCCCAGGTGCACCACCATCACCGCCCCGTTGTCCATCTCGATCAGTAAATATTTTGCCCGGCGCCTGATGTCGATGATCCGGCTTCCGGTAAGGGATTTGAGCGCTTTTACCGGGACAGGAAGCCGCATTTTTTTGCCGTCGGTGGACAGATTGGTGAGCGTCCTTCCCGGCAGATGGTTGAGTAGGCCCCGCCGCACCACTTCCACTTCAGGAAGTTCAGGCATCGCGCTGCACTCCGGGGATGGTGCAGACCCCGAGACAGTAGCGGTTATCGACATGGACGACGGTGGAAAACTCTCCGTTCGCAAAGGGGGGATTGTCGAGATGAAAGTCGAGCAGCCAGTAGCGTTGCTCCTGTCGCACCTCGCTCAGCTGCAGGCTCAGAAAACCGGCCGGCCGAGCTTGTTCCAGCGATTTCCTGATAGCTTCCTTGGCAACCCAGAGCATGCCGAGTTGGAAGAGTTCATCTTCCGAGGTGCCGGCGAGCAGCGCCTGCTCCGGCTCCGAGCAGAACCGGTCCCTGACCTTAAACAGGGTATCGGTCAGCAGCTGGATGTCGATTCCGCAGCGGCAGTTGCCGGCCAGTGCGATGACCTTGTCGTGGGAGTGGGAAATGGAAATGTCCGGAAGCCGGTCGAGTTTTGTTAGCCTGGGCAGCTTCAGGTAGGGCCGCCCGGAGGTGCCGACGGCGATGGTGATTTCCTGGGGATCGATGGCCTCGAGTCCGCATTGTTCTAAAAACTCGATGGTCGATTGTTTGGCGCAGAGGCGTCCGAGAAACCATTCGTTCCTGCGTTTCTCAAAGGAATAGCGTTCCAGCTGAGCTTTCTCTTCGGGGTTGAGCCAGGTGTCAACCAGTTGTGAGTGGCTGCCGTTGAGTACCCTTTGACGGTCGACCAGCACCATGCCCAGGGTCCGACCGGGGGCGCGCCGGCTCAGAAAACGATGGAAATTCTCGGGCAGCAGTGGTGTTGAGATCTCTCGGTAATAATTTGATAACATGGTAAATAAAATAAAATTTATTGCAATTTCAAGCGGTCTTGATAACTAAGTGGTAGACGCAAACACTCCACATGGTATGACTACTTAGCCTCTTCTGCAAGGGGAGATCATGGAAAGTATACATCTTAGCCCCTACGATTTCGTCATCGCGGGCCTTGTGATTCTACTGCTGGCACGGGGTATCTGGCTGGGAATGCTGCGCCAGGTAATCCCGCTGCTAGCCCTCTACCTGGGTTATTTGGCCGCCAGCAGATATCATGACCAGCTCTTTCCATTTCTTAAAAATATCTCCGACAACCCCAAGGTCATTTTTCTCACCGCTTATGTGATAACCTTTGCGCTCACCTACGTCATCGCCTTTCTGATTGGCAAGGCGCTGGCCAAGGTGATTGAAGTGATCATCACCCCCTGGTTCGACCGAATCCTCGGCGCCTTCATGGGGCTTGCCACGGCATTTATTGTGGTGATTCTCGTGCACATGCTCCTGGGCACCCTGATGGCGCCCGAAAATGAGATGCTGCGGACCTGCCAAACCTGCCCCGCGCTCAACAAAATGTCTGACCTCACCAGGGAACTCATCAAAGACGAGGAAATACGAGAGGCGCTGCGCCATAAAAAACCGGCCATTGTCATCGACGAGATGTCATCCATACTGAGGCGGGAAGAGGGTGGCGAGCCAGCCACGCAGGAAATGCAAATTGCACCCGAATAGCGGCCGCAATGAAAAAAGGGGTGAAGAAAAGAACGCCCGAATCCTATCGCCGCAGGAGCTATCGCAGCCTTGCCAGTGAAGAACAGCTGGTATCCACATTTTTCAGATTAAAAGAAACGGACCTGCACATCCTGGCCGCAGAAGACGTGACGGTAGAAGCGGGTGAACTGGCAACCAGGTATAGGCTGCAGATTGAAAACTATCTTAGCGGACATCCCGAGTTCGGCACCTCCCTCACCCCGCTCGAGGACGACGAGCTGGCCCCGCCGGTGGTGGGCAGGATGCTGGAGGCCGCCAAGGAGGCCGGAGTCGGGCCGATGGCCGCAGTAGCTGGTGGTATCGCCGAGTGTGTCGGGCGAGGTCTGCTTGAAGCAGGTCACAAAGAGATTATTGTTGAAAACGGCGGCGACATTTTTTTGAGCAGAAGTATCGGGCTCACCGTTTCCGTCTTCGCGGGCCAGTCGCCCCTGAGCAACCGACTGGGTCTGAAAATAGCGGCGGAGCAGATGCCTCTGGGCATCTGCACTTCGTCGGGAACGGTGGGCCACAGCCTGAGTTTCGGTCTGGCCGACTCGGTGACGGTACTGGCCGATTCCGCCTTTGTGGCCGATGCGGCGGCCACCCGTCTGGGCAACGAGGTCGGCAGCGCAGGGGAACCTGGCCAAGGCATCGAGCGGGCCCTCGAAGTGGCCACATCGATGACGACGCTGCGCGGGGTGCTGATTGTCTGCGGCGAGACGTTAGGGGCCGTGGGAGAAATTGAATTGACCCCGCTCTCAGGAGAGAGATAATGAGCAGCAAGAAACGGTCGGAGAAACATTCTACGATGACGGAGAATCGCACGGTTGAACGGCGCCACCTGGTATTTTACCTGCGGGTGTTCGAGGTGCACAGCCGAGAAATTATCGGTCATCTCACCGATATTTCAACGGCGGGCCTGATGCTTGTCAGTGGGCGGAAAATAAAAAAAGATGCGGTTTACGATGTTCGCCTGATTCTGCCCAAGGAGGTGTCGGGCAGAACCGAACTGCAGCTCAAGATCAAGTGTGTCTGGTGCCGTCCGGATCCCCTCCCGGAGTTTCATGTCGCCGGTTTTGAGTTTGTCGAAATAGATCTTGAACAGAAAAAGATGATCGATGCCCTGAACGCTGAATTCAGCCGCGAAGACAGCCTGACCCCGGATCATTCCGAACGGCCGGCCTGCAACCTTACCCACACTACCGGTCGGTAAATAGGGGACACAATACTTATTGTGTCCCTCCCTCTTACAGTTCAGGGGCTGCCAGTTCTGCCCGGGCTTCCACCATTAGCTGGTCTTTATGCGCTTCGGTGAAGCGGTCCACGTCGTCTTGCCAGGAGGGGAAGACGGATACCCTCCGGTCGTCGAGCACCTTGTTGCGCAGAATCGAATTAGCAGGCCGGTGGGCAGGGGTGGGGTAATCCTCGGTGGTGCAGGGAACGAAGGAATGCGCCACGCCCATCCGGTCGAGAAAATAGCAGGCAGCTTCATACCAGCTGGAATAGCTGTCCGAGGTGGCATGCACGATGCCGCCCAGGGTGCTGTCGAGAAGCGTCTCGATCTGGGTTGCCAGAGTCCGCGACCAGGTCAGCGAGCCGAACTGATCGTTGACGATGGTGAACTTTCTGGCGGGGTCTGACAGCGCCAGCCGGAGCATGGTCTTCAGAAAGTTCGGTCCGTTGGCCGAGTAGAGCCAGGCCGTGCGGAGAATCAGCGCCCCGGGGCAACTGGCCTGAAGATGCTGTTCCCCGGCCAGTTTGGAGCGGCCATATTCGGACAGCGGGTTGACCGGATCGTCCTCGACGTAAGAATGCGGGACTTCCTTGGTACCGTCGAATACGTAGTCGGTGGAGATGTGGATGACCCTGGTGCCGTGCGCCGCTGCAATCTCACCGATGTTGCGTGGCCCTTCGGCATTGACGCTCCAGGCCGCCTCTTTCTCGGTTTCGCACTTATCCACCGCCGTATAGGCGGCGCAATTGATCACCACCTGCGGTTGATGGGCGGTCCAGGTCTGGCTCAGGCTCTGTCGGCTGGTGATATCTATTTCAGGGAAATCGACGGCAACCACATGATGCTTGCCTGACAGTAGTCTGGTGCAGTCAACGCCAAGCTGGCCGTCACTGCCGATGATGAGGATAGTCATGTATCAGCGCTTGTTTTTCTGTTCTTCCACGATTTCCATGATGTACTGACCGTACTGGTTTTTTAGGGTATCATGGGCCAGGGCGGCCAGATCGTCTAGAGTGATGTAACCGAGTTGATAAGCAATCTCCTCGATGCAGGCAATTTTCAGCCCCTGACGCTCCTGTACGGCCTGCACGTAGCTTGCGGCCTGCTGGAGCGATTCGTGGGTGCCCGTGTCGAGCCAGCAGAAGCCGCGTCCCAGCGGTTCCACCCGCAGATTGCCCTGCTCCAGATAGGTAAGGTTGACGTCGGTAATCTCCAGCTCCCCGCGGGCCGAGGGCTGCACCTGTTCGGCGATGGACACCACCTGATTGTCATAGAAGTAAAGCCCGGGGACCGCATATTTCGATTTTGGCACCTTTGGTTTTTCTTCGATCGAGACCACGTTATAGTCTTCGTCAAATTCAACCACACCGTAGCGCTCAGGGTCCCGCACCAGATAACCAAAAATCAGGCCGCCGGACTGCAGCGCGGCAGATTGTGCCAGAATCGAGGTAAATTTGGGACCAAAGAAGATGTTGTCGCCCAGAATAAGACAGACCGAGTCGCCGCCAATGAATTGCTTGCCGATCAGAAAGGCCTGGGCCAGACCCTCGGGGGCCGGCTGCACCTCGTAGCTGATATCCAGACCGAGATGGGCGCCGTCTCCGAAGAGCTCCTGGAAATACGGCAGGTCGTGGGGGGTAGAGATAAGCAGTATGTCTCTGATGCCGGCCAGCATGAGGACTGAGAGCGGGTAATAGATCATCGGTTTGTCGTAGACAGGAATGATCTGCTTACTGATGACCTTGGTGAGCGGGTAAAGCCTGGTGCCGGAGCCGCCGGCCAGTATTATTCCTTTCATATGGGGCTAACCTGCTAGAATTTCTTTACTAGATGACGCGGATAGGGGTAGATTGTAAGCATATAACTTTATTAGAGCAAATAAAATAGCGTTAGAGAATAAGGTAATTAAAAATGGCTGACGGAAGACCGGCCTGTTTCAAGGCCTACGATATCAGAGGAAGGGTGCCGGATGAACTCAATGGGGAGATGGTCGAGCAGATCGGCCGCTGTTTCGCTGCGGTCCTGAAACCGACACAGCTGGTGGTCGGCCACGACATAAGGCTGTCAAGCCCGGAGCTGACCGAGGCGCTGGCGGCCGGGCTCAACCAGATGGGGGTTGACGTCCTGCACCTGGGACTGTGCGGTACCGAGGAAGTCTATCACGGTGCCTTCAGTCTTGCGAATATGGGCGTTGACGGGGGTATCATGATCACCGCCAGTCACAATCCGGCCGACTACAACGGTCTGAAATTCGTGCAGCGGGGTGCTCGGCCGGTAACCGGCGACAGCGGCCTCTTTGAAATCGGCCGTATGATTGCCGCCGGCCAGGTGCCCGAACCGGGTGACAAGCGCGGCACTCAGCTGAAGCACGAGGATAAGACCGCGTACATCGACCACCTGCTCGGCCACGTCCCGCTCGACTCGCTGGTGCCGATGAAGGTGGTGGCCAACAGCGGCAACGGCTGTGCTGGCGCGGTAATCGATCTGCTCGAAGAACGGTTGCCGGTGGAGTTTATCAGGCTGCACCACCAGCCGGACGGCACCTTCCCGAACGGGGTGCCGAATCCGCTGCTGGCCGAAAACAGAAAGGAGACCGGCGCGGCGGTAACCCGCCACCAGGCGCAGTTCGGCATCGCCTGGGACGGTGATTTCGATCGCTGCTTCTTCTGGGACGAGCGCGGCAATTTCATCGAAGGGTATTATATGGTGGGCCTGCTGGCCCAGGAAATACTGGGCCGTGAAAAGGGAGGTAAAATCCTGCACGACCCGCGGCTGGTCTGGA
>JAHEER010000021.1 GCA_024640625.1 Desulfobulbaceae bacterium | reverse complement strand
GCAGGAGCAGTACCTCGCACTTCAAGCGCCTCATGTTGTCGACGATGCGCCCGACTACCGTTTTCATAGATTCGTCGTCGCCCGAGAACAATCCCCAGTTGACCCCTTCCCAGTTCTCCGACGAGATGGTCCAGGACTCATTGGCGGCATGAAAGATCCGCCACCAATATTTCATATCGTCGGGCTCGGCGAAAGGCTCCTTGGAATTGACAGTCACCAGTACCTTGGCGCCGACCACGTCAATCGGCGTTTTGAACCCCTCCAAACCTTCTTCCTCGAGCTCTTCTCCAAGCTCCTCACAGAGAAAGACAAAGTCATCCTTGGGGATACCGAGGTTATTGCCCCGCTCCAGGCAGGTCACCACGCCTTTGTGAATCGGCCCCGGCACCAGGTCGCGCTCCCTTATTCCACGCAGTCTGCGCATCAGCGCCATTATCTGTACCCCGGCAGGACAACAATTCTCGCACTTGGCGCACATGGTGCACTTCCATGGCCAGTTGGTATCCTTCAGCTCATCTTCGAGGCCGAGCACCGCCATTCTCACTATTTTTCTGGGGTCCAGACCGTCAACCCCGGCAATGGGGCAGGCACTCGCACAGGTGCCGCAGGTCAGGCAGGTATCAGCCCAACTGGTGTCGGAGTAGATGGTCTTGTCGGTGAAACCGAGCGCCATGGGCTCAGGCCGGTGGCTGTCTTCCTCGAGTTTGCGAACCTTCTCAGGGTCCACGTAGCTCGAAGGTTTGATATGCGGCTGGCGCCCGAATTTCTCGCAAAGAAGCTGGTAATCTTCGAATTTCATAAGGTACTTGCGGCCGGGACCCTCCTTGGCGGGAAGGGTACCGGAATTGATCCAGTTCCTTATGGTGTTTCGATGAACACCAAATTCTTCAGCCATTTCGCTGACTCTAAACTCATACATCATTGCTGGTCACCTCGTTGTGCTAATTTTGAACAATGCGCAATATCTGCTCACATGCCTGGGCAACGGCTGATTTCATCGACTCGGAGAGCCCCGGTTCTATCTCCGCCGGGATATACTCGGCCTGCGCGGCGAGTATGGTCACCCGGATTGAGGTATGGACTTCCAACTCCTGTAGGAGATTGACCGTGGGAAACTGGTGCAGGGAAAAATCGTGTATCTTCTGGGCCGGTATCGAAGAGGATTCGATGCAGAAAAGTTCGCCGGGAGCCCGGCCATCGAAATCGACGGCATCGAGAATAATGATATGATCCGGTCGGCCTTCTTCGCTCAGGAGGTAATCAAACAAATACTCACGAACACCGGTCATCGCATCGATGGCCTCTACGGATTCGGGCAGGTTGGCGGCGGCGTTGAGTTTTTCAACCACCGCCGGACCAAAGCCGTCATCGCCCATGAGAATATTTCCGCAACCAAAAATTACCGTTGAACCCATGCCTGGTCGAGTTGTGCAAAAGTTGCATATTCGAAAAGATGACGCACCCTAGCATCCGATTCGACCGAATTCAAGAAAAATTTATTGCTTATCTAACGGAATCTGATGGAAAGAGGTCAAGAACCTGAAATTACCCTATAAAAACAGCGTACAACAGTGTAGCGACAGGGAGTCCGGCGCCCCTCTTGAGGGAGGTTATCAAGGTGTTGAGGTAAAAGCAATTAGTAGCCGTTCGGGTTTTTTCGCTGCCAGTTCCAGCTGTCAATGCACATTTGGTCGAGGTCAAAATCGGTTTTCCAGTGCAATTCCCTTTCAGCTCTGCTCGGATCCGCGTAGCAGCTTGCCGCGTCGCCCGGTCGTCGCGGGGCGATCCGGTAGGCCACCTTTTTGCCGCTGGCCCGCTCAAATCCCCGGATAACTTCAAGTACCGAATAGCCCCGTCCGGTGCCCAGATTGTAGGCCACGACCCCGGGATTCTTTTCCAGTTTGTCCAGTGCCTTGACATGCCCCCGGGCCAGATCGACCACGTGGATATAATCCCTGACCCCGGTACCGTCCGGGGTCGGATAGTCATTACCATAGACGGGAACTTCGTCCAGCGCGCCGACCAGCACCTGGGTGATATAAGGCGTCAAATTGTTCGGAATGCCGTTGGGATCTTCACCGATCTCGCCGCTGGCATGCGCTCCGACAGGGTTGAAATAGCGCAGCAGGGCGACGTTGAAGTGCGGGTGAGCCCGGTTGATGTCGCGCAGGATCTCCTCGGTCATCAGCTTGGTCCGGCCGTAGGGGTTTGTGCAGAAAAGCTCCGCTTCCTCCGGTATGGGGCTCTTTTCGGGATCACCATAGACGGTGGCCGAAGAGCTGAAAATAAGATTGTTAACGCCATGATCGAGCATGACTTCGGTGAGCACCAGGGTCGATATCAAGTTGTTCTGATAATAAAGCAGCGGCTTCTCCACCGATTCACCCACCGCCTTCAGCCCGGCAAAATGAATCACTGCCTCAATCGGCTGTTCAGCCTCTGCGAAGACCGCAGCCAAACGCTTTCGATCGCGCACATCGATGACGGCAAGGTTTATCTGACCGCCGGTTAAACCTTCGACCCGTTTCAGCGACTCTATTTTGGCGTTGCCTAGATTGTCGACCACGGTAATCCGGCAGCCCTGTTCGAGCAGTTCCAGGCAGGTGTGACTGCCAATATAGCCAGCACCGCCGGTCACTAATATGTGTTTCATGGTCATCTCCTCCCTCTCCACCAGGCGCCACTCCCCTTAGGCTGTAAGCGCGCTATTGTGCCTGCCCGGTTTTCTTCAGCTCCCTCATGTGCATCTCTGCCGGATGAGCCGATCGACTTCCTGACGCCAGGTCTAGCATTGACTCCGGTGGCAATCAAAATTATTCTGCACAGGTGCGCTGTGGTTGAGCACTGCTCTCTCAGCTACGCCGCACCATAGTCCGATGTTATTTTTCGAGCAACACTAAAACAGCGTTCAAGTGAGGAGATATCATGCCCTATGTAAACATCCGGGTTGCCGGAACCCTTACCAAGGAACAGAAAGAAAAGATAAGCAAAGGGGTAACCGAAATTATCTGCAAAGAGACTGGTAAACCGCCGGAAGCCGTGCTCCTCATGCTTGATGAACTGGACCGCGGCAATGTCGCTAAATCAGGAAAACTGCTGAGCGATACCTGAGCCCGATGGAAGCAGCCCGGCGTATTGCGGAACTCACCAGAGAGCTCAACGAGCACGCCTACCGCTACTACGTCCTCGACGATCCGCTCATTTCAGACGGCGAGTATGACCGCCTCTTCCAGGAACTGCTGAAACTGGAAGAGGCATATCCAAATCTAGCCGCCGCGGATTCACCCACCAGAAGGGTTGGCGGAGCGCCGCTTGACAAATTTGCCCAGGTGGAGCATCGCCTGCCGATGCTGAGCCTGGAGAACGGTTTCTCCGATCAGGACCTCAGGGGTTTTTCCCTGCGGCTGGAGCGTTTCTTGAACGAACCGGTTACCACCGGTTTCTCCGCCGAACCGAAACTGGACGGCCTCGCCGTTGAACTGGTCTATCAGCAGGGCCGCTTGAGCACCGGCTCGACCAGGGGAGACGGGCTGGTTGGTGAAGACATCAGCGCCCAGTTGCAGACCGTCAAGGCGATCCCGCTCAGTCTCCTGCAGGACGCTGCGGAACTGCTCGAGGTGCGGGGCGAGGTGTACATGGAGAAGCAGGGCTTCGCTGAGCTCAACAACGGCCAGGTTGCCAGGGGCCTGCCGCCTTTTGCCAATCCCCGGAACGCGGCGGCCGGTTCGCTGCGCCAGCTCGATCCCTCGGTCACCGCCCAGCGGCCGCTGAAATTTTTCGCCTACGGGGTCGGCGACCTGCAGGCCACCCCCTGCAGCAGACAGTCCGAATTGCTCGATTATCTCAGGACGATCGGCTTTCCCACCTGTCCGCACAACGCCTTCTGCAGGGACATCGACGCAGTAATAAACCATTACAACCGACTTGCCTCGATGCGCCACGACCTCCCCTATGAGATAGATGGCATGGTGGTCAAGGTCGATGAACTCCAGCTGCAGGGCCGACTCGGGGTCAAGTCCCGGGCGCCGCGCTGGGCCATCGCCCGGAAATTCCCCGCCACCCAGGGCACCACAATCCTGCGGGGGGTTGACTTTCAAGTCGGCAGGACGGGTGCCATAACGCCGGTGGCTCTGCTGGATCCGGTCAACCTGGACGGCGCGACCGTGAGCAGGGCCACCCTGCACAATCAGGACGAGATTGCCCGCAAGGATCTGCGCATCGGTGATGCGGTTCTGGTGCAGCGGGCCGGCGACGTAATACCGGAGGTGGTCAAACCGATCGTTGACAAACGGGCAGGAACGGAGACGCCAATCATTCTCCCTACCCGCTGCCCTGCCTGCGACAGTGAGCTGGTAAAACCCGAGGATGAGGCGGTAACGCGCTGCCCCAACATGCAGTGTCCGGCCCAACTGCTCAGAGGTCTGGTCCACTACTGCTCAAAAGCGGGACTGGATATCGAGGGACTCGGCAAACGCAATGTCGAGCAGCTCTTTGAGGAAGGCATCGTCAGAGAGATTGGCGACCTCTACACCATGGACAGGGAGGCAGTGAAAAACCTCGAAGGCTGGGGCGACAAATCGGCAGACAAGGTCCTGGCCGCCATCGAGCAGGCCCGCACGCCGCCGCTGGCCGATTTCATCGCCGCGCTGGGCATCCGTTTCATCGGGGAAAATAGTGCGGCCCTGCTCGAAAGCCACTTTGGTTCGCTGGAAAAAATTGCGGCCGCCGACGCGGAAGAGCTACTCGAGATTGACGGGATTGGCGACCAGGCGGCCCGGAGCCTGGTGGATTATTTCAGCAACGAACGCGTCGCCGCAATGCTCGACCGCCTCCGCCGCTCAGGTGTCTCACCGGTGACAGCTCACAAGGCAGCGGGCGATCTCGTTCTGTCGGGCGCCACCCTGGTATTCACCGGCAGTCTCAGCAAACTATCCCGAGACGAGGCCAAAAAACTGGTCAAGGATCACGGCGGCACCATAGCCTCATCGGTCACCCAAAAAGTGACCCACGTCGTCGCCGGTGAGAAGGCCGGATCGAAACTAAGCAAGGCCAGGGAGGCCGGCAAAACCATCCTCACAGAGGAGGAGTTCCTGGACCTGATTGCCGGCTAAGCCCGGCTGCCAGCACTTCCTTCCAGCTCTATCGGCAGAGACTAGTTGACGAATTTGTCTCTGAGATAGTCGATGATGTCATCGCTTTCATACATCCAGGACCCGCCGTCCAGCAGAAACGGAACCATGGACTTACCGCCGGTATCGACCACTTTCTTGCGTCCGGGCGTGCCGTGGGCGGCATCCACGATCTGGTAATCTTTTCCTTCTGTCAGACCCATTTCTTCGGCCGCCCGAATGACTTTTATGCAGAAGGGGCAGGTACTGGCTATGTAGAGTTCCACCATGGTGTGTGCTCGGTATGCGGGATCAGGTTCGTATACCTGTCCCTTTTTTCAGGAGATAGAGATTGATCGAAAACAGCACCACCGCAAAAATGAGAAGCATCCCAAGTCCGGTGGTCACGCGCATGTCGGCAATCCCCAGGAAACCGAAGCGAAAGCCATCGATCATATAGATAATCGGGTTGGCTTTGGAGATCATCTGCCAGAAATCCGGCAGCAGCGAAATCGAGTAGAACACCCCGCCGAGATAGGTGAGCGGTGTGATTACAAAGGTCGGGATGATGGAAATATCATCAAACTTTTGGGCAAAAATGCCATTTATCATGCCGGCCAGAGAAAAGACAAAACTGGTAAGAAAGGCGAACAGCGCGGTGTAGACAAAGCTGTGCAGCGGCAGCCGAATAAATATGAGGCTGACCAGGGAGACCAGCAGGCCGACGCTTAGTCCGCGGATCACGCCGCCTGAGACAAAGCCCAGAACGATCACCCAGTTGGGCGTCGGGCTGACCAGCATCTCTTCGATATTCTTTTGAAATTTGGTGGAGAAGAAACTCGATACGGTGTTGGTGTAGGAGTTGGTGATAATCGACATCATGATCAGGCCGGGGGCAATAAAGGCCATATACTCAAAGCCCTTGATGCCGGAAAGCTGGGAGCCGATGAAGCTGCCGAAGACGATGAAGTAGAGCGTCATGGTAATCACCGGGGGCACCAGGGTCTGGACCCAGATCCTGAAAATCCGGGTGGTCTCCCGCCTGGAGATGGTGTAGAGGCAGATCAGACTCTCGGGTATCATTCGACCATCCCCATAAATATCTCTTCGAGGCGGTTCGTCTTGTTGCGCAGCGAATCGACCTCTATGCCCTGGCGCCCGAGATGCTCAAACACAAGGTTCAGGGACCGCCCCTTGGTAATGGTCACCTCCAGCGTAGTGTCGTCCAGGGGGGTGAAACTCACCTGCTCCAGGGGAGCGATCTGCAGATTATTGGCCTTCACGTCGAAGACAAAGGTCTCCCTGTCAAGCTTTTTTAGCAGCTCCCTCTTGGTTGAATTTTCGATAATCCTGCCGTCGGCGATGATGGCGATGCGCGAGCAGAGCTGCTCCGCCTCCTCGAGATAGTGGGTGGTGAGAATGATCGTCCTGCCCTTCTGGTTCAGCTTCTCGAGAAAATCCCACATGCCGCGGCGCAGTTCGACATCGACGCCGGCAGTCGGTTCATCGAGTATGAGCAGTTCGGGTTCATGGACCAGGCCGCGGGCAATCATCAGCCTGCGCTTCATGCCTCCCGAGAGCTCCCGGGCGGTGGTCCGCCGTTTTTCCCAGAGACCGAGCTGGCGCAGATATTTCTCACAGCTCGCCTGGGCCTGATCACGGCCAATCCCGTAATAACCGGCCTGCTGGCAGACGATATCTTCGACTTTCTCAAATATCGAGAAGTTGAATTCCTGGGGAACCACCCCGATCAATCGTTTGGCAGCCGAAAAATCCTCATCGATATCGATGCCGAAGACTCTTATTGTACCCTCAGTTTTGGTGACCAGCGAGGTGATTATACCGATGGTCGTCGTTTTACCCGCGCCGTTGGGTCCGAGCAGGCCAAAGAACTCACCCTCTTTGACATCGAGGGTGATCCCCTTGAGGGCCTCGAGACCGCTGCCGTATCGCTTTTTCAGCGCTTTGATCGATAACGCATCCATGGAAACTAGGCTGAATTCGCTGCCAGTTGGGAGAAATATTCGATTATTTCGCCGGCCAGATCCCTGTCTTCGAGTTCGGAAATCTGTACTATTCCGGTTGGGCAGGTGATGTTGATCTCAGTCAGGTATCCACCGATGAAATCAAGCCCGGCGAAATGGATGCCCTGGGAAACCAGCCACGGACAAAGTTCTTCTGTGACGGCCTGCTCGTGCTCGCTCAAGGGGCTCTTGAGCGCCTCACTGTTGGCAAAATTGGCGTGATAACCACGCTTCGGTTTGCGCAGGGCGGCGCCCAACACCTGGTCGCCGAGGGTGATTACCCGCTTGTCGCCGTCATACACATCTTCGAGAAATTTCTGCACCATCACCGGCCTGCTGCCGCCGTTGGTTACATCCTGCAGTACTTCCTTGTCATGCTCAGGGAGCATGCGCACCGACTTGCCCTGGAAACTGTCCAGCGACTTGACCACCACGGTGCCGTGGCGGCCGATGAAATCCCCGATAACCGTTAGATCGGCGGCCACCAGCGTCGGCGGCATATATTTGATAAAGGGTAGAACAATCAGTTTCTCATTGAAATCGCGCAGGGCGGACGGGCTGTTGAGCACCAGGGTGCCGCCCAGCGACAGCAGTTGGGTGGCATAGTGAAAGCGCATATCGTAAGGCGGCTCTTTGCGCATGAAGACCAGGTCGTAGTCGCCCAGCAGCTGCGGTTCGGGCACGCCCTCGGCAGGCGTGGCCAGAACCCGCGCCTGATCTTCGAAATAGAGCCCCTCAATGGTGGCGGTATCGACCTCGATCCCCTCCTCCCGGGCCCGGTTGATTACCGCCAGCGAAGTATCAGTTCTCGAGATCAACCCGTCAAGCGGATCGAGCACCACTAGCCATCTCATCTGCATTCCTCTCTGATTGACTTTTTCTGCCGCCACGGCAGAGATTTTCAGGCCGAGCCATCAAAGCAAAGCTACTTTAGTACATGACGCCCCGCCAGGCACGGATGGCGAGCAGCCCCCGCAGCCAGTGTCACCACCGGCGGAGATGGATTGGCCTTATGTCGCTTTGCACAATAAGGCAGGTTCGGCGAAATAGAAGGGCGACTGCTCCTTTTTCTCAGGCGTCCTCGAGTACTTTCAAGACCACTTTTTCAACCATCGAACTGACCTTGGTCCGATAGTCGAGCATATGAGGGGCGGTCAGGTGGGCGCGGAGATCGTCGAGGCTCTCCCATTTCTCGATTATTGTAACCAGGTTTTCATCGAGAACCTGGGGATCGAGCCCGGCGGCGATATCGACGGTCGGCCGGTATTCGAGGCAGCCTTTCTCCTGCAATACATTGGGCACGTTGGCCTTGAATATGTCCAGGAATTCGGGCCGCCTGCCCTGCTTGATGGACACCGATGCAATGACATGGATCATAATTTTTTTCTCCGTTTCACGGTTGGCAGTGAGGAAACTGGTGATATGTGTTAGACGTCCAGGGAAAAACAGACTGAAGCTTACGGTATTTTCCTTGAAAAGGCATGTAAATAAAGTAGATTTGCGGACGGCAGAGGAAAAGTGCACCATCAGGTCGTGCTTGACTGAATTTCCATCAATACTTATCATTGCGCGATTGATATTCCAAGGTTCCGGGCGCGAAAATCACCCTGCTACCGTGTTTTCCGCCTCTCATTTTACTTAAGGAGTAGAGCATGCTCGAGCTATACAAAGGCAACGACATTCTGGCCGCGGTTGGTGAAATCGATTCACTGGCCGAAGCGCGGAACGTCCTCAACCAGAATCTCGATGAAGAAAATCTCAACAAACTCTCGCCCATCACCAATTCCGACGCCCTGATCAAAATCGCCAATGCCATCGTCCTGTGCAAACCGGACGCGGTGTTCGTCAATAGCGGCAGCGCGGCTGACGTTGACTGGATCAGGCAGTACAGTCGTGACAAAGGCGAGGAGCGGAAACTCGCCAAGGAGGGGCACACCATTCATTTCGACCTGCCCCAGGATCAGGCTCGCCTGGTCAACCAGACCTTTTATATCATCAACGAAGGCGAGAAGATGAGTTCTTTGGCCAAGTCCCTGCTGCGTGACGAGGCCACCGCTTATGTCCGCACCTACATGGATGGCATCATGCAGGGCCTGACCATGATGATCGGCTTCTACAGCCGCGGCCCCGTAGGCGCCGAAGCCTCGGTCCCGGCCATAGAGATTAGTTCTTCGACCTATGTGCACCACTCCGCCGAACTGCTGTACCGCAACTGCTACGATAATTTTGACAGCGAAGCCGAGCGCATGGGAATTTTCTTTACCAATGTCCACTCCGAAGGGAAGAACCGTCCCGAGGATGTACCCAACGCCAGGATTTTCATGGACCGGAGCTGGCTCACCACTTTTTCCTGCTACTGCACCTATGCCGGCAACACCCTGCTGATGAAAAAGGGCAACCACCGGTTCTGTGTCGATTATGCAACCTATTACAAAAAGGGGGAACATCTCTCCGAGCACATGTTCATCACCGGACTCACCGGCCTTGGCGGGCGTAAAACCTATATTGCCGGCGCCGCCCCCTCGGGCTGCGGCAAGACCACCACGGCCATGGTCGGGACCGATTTCATCGGCGACGATCTTGCCCAGCTATGGATTGCGGCGGACGGCACCGTGCGGGCCATCAATCCCGAAAAAGGTATTTTCGGCATCGTCGAGGACGTCAATCGCGAGGGCGACCCCTACCTGATGGACTGCCTCAGGGGTGACGGTACCGAGGTGATCTGGTCCAACGTGCTGATCGACGAACATGACGTTCCGCACTGGGTCGGCAACGGCGAGACCCCGCCCGAGAAAGGGGTGAACTTCCAGGGAGAATGGTGGCCCGGCAAGACCGATAGCGATGGCAACCCGGTACCCATGTCGCATAAAAACTCACGCTGTACGCTGCTCAACGAAGCAATTGCCAACCACAACAGCGAGGCAGCCGAGGATCCGGCCGGGGTCCCGGTCAAGGTTATTACCTATTCGGGCCGGGACAGCGACACCATGCCGCCGGTCTGGGCGGCCAAAAATATGGACGAAGGCGTGGTCATCGGCGCCTCGATCGTCTCCCAGGCAACGGCCACGGAGATTGGCGTTTCCGGTGTCCGCCGGCAGCCCTGGGCCAACGCACCCTTCATCCCCGGTGCACTGGCGGATTACATGGAGGCCCAATTCCTGTTTTTCAATTCTGAGAGACTCTCGGATCAGGGCAGGCCGATAATGGCCGGTCTCAACTATTTTCTGACCCATGATAACCGAGGCGGATCCGGATCTGGCCTGCTCGGCGAGAAAAAAGACGTAAAAGTCTGGCTCGGCTGGCTCGAACTTCTGGCCAACGGCGATGTCAAAGCCATCGACTCACCGATCGGCTGGCTGCCCTATTATGACGATCTCAAAAAGCTCTTTGACGATATCGGCAAGGACTATCCGAAAGCCCTGTACGACATGCAGTTTGCCCTCTATGTCGACAATATTCTCAGCCGCATCGAAATGCAGACCGAGGCCTACAACAAGGAAGAAGGCATTCCCTCCCAGCTCTTCACAGTCTATGAAAAACAGAAAGTCGAGCTGCTCGCTCTCAAGGAAAAATATGGGCCCGTGGTCAGCATAGACGATCTGAGCTGATCATCAGCGCTCGAGAAACCAAGGCCGCCACCCCTGTGGGCGGCCTTTTTTTATGGATGCAACCCCGCCGCCTGAAGCCGAATTAATTGTCTTTGCCTCGGACGATATGATGCTGGTTGATACCTGTTCTCTGGTATTGTCCGCCAGAAATATCGCCCACCGAATCGAGCGCCGAGCCGACGGCGCGGCCTCGATAGCTGTGCCTGCCGAACTGGAGCGAGAAGCTGCCAGACAGCTGAGCTCCTATTTCCGGGAAAACCGCAACTGGCCGCCGCCTCTAATCGACAGCCAGATCCAGCCCTTATCGACCGGCTTGCCCGTGCTCCTGATAATGGCGGCATTGGCCCTTTTTTATTCCGTGACCGGTCCCTACAATTCTGAGTCAATCTGGTTTTCGGGGGGTGGGGGCAACAGTTCGGCGGTGCTCAGGGAGGGCCATTATTTTCGCCTCGTCACCGCCCTCTGCCTGCACTCCGATTTCTCCCACCTGGCGGGTAACGTCCTCATCGGCGGCTTTCTGCTCTATTTCTATCTGCAGATCAGCGGCGCCGGAATCGGCCTGCTGGCGCTCTTAATCGCCTCCGCGGCCGGTAATTACATCAATGTCCTGGTTCACGGTCCAGGCCATATCTCGATAGGCTTTTCCACCGCCGTGTTTGCAGTGATAGGCCTGCTCAGCGCTCATCAGATCGTTGAGCACAAACGGGGCTTCGGCTTCAGGATGCTGGTCCCGCTGATGGCCGGCGCCGGGCTTCTGGCCATGCTGGGCAGCTCTGGTGTGAGGACCGATCTGGGGGCCCATCTTTTCGGTCTGCTGAGCGGGCTCATCCTGGGAATTATCTTCGGCCTGCTGCCGAACCGCCGGCTGAAGAATTCGTCGTTTGTGCAGACCTGCTGTCTACTGATAACGATCTTCGTCGTGCTGAGCTGCTGGAACCTGGCCCTGGTTAACTGAGAGCTTCCGCTTGTTATTATTAACTCTATGAATTACGTTGTAGCGCTTGATTTGTAAGCATTAATACTTACCACTGTAGTCAGATTTCAGATGCTCAGATCGGCCGGCTGGCGTTCAGCGGCGGTCTGAAATTTTTTAAGATTAACTTACTGGAGCCCCACATGTCGAACCAAGATCAACAACCTCCCTGGGGGCGTAAAAAACGCCCTCAATCACCAGAGGAGATTGTCGCGCAACTGATCAAGAAACTGCAGGATATGTTTTCTGATCGGAAGAAGCCACCGCCCCCACCCGGCGATGGTGAACAGCCCTCCAGGCGGACGCCCCCCAGTCCCTTTTCGATCATCTCCAAGGTCCTCATCCTGGCCCTGGTCATCATCCTCTTCCAGGGCGTCTACCAATCGTTTTTCAAGGTAGCTCCCAACGAAGTAGGCGTGGTGCTGCGTTTCGGGAAATACAACCGCACCGCCCAGCCGGGTCTGCATCTGAAAATTCCCTACATAGAAGATCTGAACAAAGTGAATGTCCGCCAGATTCAGAAACTTGAATTTGGGTTCCGGACCCGCTATCCCGGTCAACAATCCTCTTTTGATACGCGCGGCTACGATATGGAGTCGCTGATGCTGACCGCTGACAAAAACGTCATCAACGTGGCCTGGATCGTACAATTTCGGATTGGCGATCCCATCGCTTATCTGTTCAAGGTCCAGGACGTCAAACAGGCGGTCCACGACCTTTCCGAAGCCGCTACCAGGCGGATCGTCGGCAACATGGATTTTGACTTCGTGCTCAGTAACCGCGAAGTGCTGGCCGCATCCGTCAAGCAGGAGCTCCAGGAACAGCTCAACGTCCTGGAGGCCGGCGTCGATCTGGTCACGGTGCAGTTCCAGGACATCAACCCCCCTGATCCGGTAAAACCAGCCTTCAACGAGGTGAACGAGGCCGACCAGGATATGAAACGACTGGTCAATGAGGCCGAAGAAACTTATAACCGGGTGATACCGGCCGCCAGGGGTAACGCCTTGAAGATCGTCGAGGAAGCCCGCGGTTACGGCACGGAGCGGGTCAACAATGCCATGGGTGAAACGAGCCGGTTCGTGCAAATTCTGAGCGAGTACAAAAATGCTCCCGATGTCACCAGGCAGCGCATGTATTTAGAAACCATGCAGTCCATTTTACCTCAGGTAGAAACCATCTACATCATGGACGAGGGGCAGCAGGGACCGCTGCCGCTGCTCAACCTCCGCAAGAACAGTCAACCGGTCCCGCAAGGACAATAGCTAACGAGAGGAATACACCATGAAACAGATTACTAATTTTCTTCTAATTGGTCTTGTCCTGCTCGGTATCATTGTCGTCTACGATGGCTTTTACGTGGTCCAGGAAGGAAGGCAGGTGATGATCACCCAGTTCGGTAGACCGATCGGCACCCCGAAGACCGAAGCCGGTCTCTACTTCAAAGTGCCGTTTCTCCAGCAGGTCAACGAGTTCGACAAGAGGATCTTCATCTGGGACGGAGACCCGAACCAGATCCCCACCAACGATAAAACCTTCGTCTATCTCGATGTGACTGCGCGCTGGCGAATCGTTGACGCCCTCAGGTTCATGCAGGCCGTACGAACCGAATCACGAGCCCAGTCGCTGCTCGACGACATCATCGGCGGTACGGTGCGCGATATGGTCAACAAGAACAATCTGATCGAGATCATCCGCAGTTCCGACTGGTCCCTCGACACCATGACTCCCTCCAACCAGGAGCCGGGAACCACACCCGAGCGGGGCAGAGATGTCATTACCGACCAGATTCTTGAAATCGCCCAGAGGGCGATGCCCCAGTACGGCATCGAACTGGTCGACGTGATGTTCCGTCGGGTCAATTACATAGACACAGTCCGACAGCGCGTCTACGACCGGATGATCTCCGAACGTAAGAGAATCGCCGCCGAAAAACGCTCCATGGGTGAGGGCCAGAAAGCCAGAATTCTTGGTACCGTTGACCGGCAACTCCGGGAAATCACCTCTTCTGCAAACAAAGAAGCGCTTGAAATAAAAGGTAAAGCTGATGCCGAAGCCACCAGAATTTATGCCGAGGCCTTCAGCCAGGATCCCGAATTTTTCTCTTTTATGAAGACCCTGGAAAGCTACGAGAAGATCATCGGTGACAATACCTCGCTGGTAATATCTTCCGACTCGGATATCTACAAATATCTGAAAGACGTAGTTCCCAATTAAGATCACCAAGGCGTTCAGCCTTAACTGTTGACCCCCCCCGGCAGCGTCCAGCGGTGCCGGGGGTTTTTATATGGGGACCTACTATCTATCATGTCCCCTCTACTTGTCAGGCTCATCGGAGAACGGCGGCGGATCGTTTCCGGCGGTGGGATAGGAAGGGTTCTGCCCGGACTTGAAGCGGATGCGCCCCTTGCGCTCGAGCAGCAGTTCAAAACGATCCAACTGCTGGTCATCTTCGATGGTGCCGACCCCAAGCTGATCGAATCTGCAGTTGCAGTGACTCAACTGTGCTTCACACCAGGGGCATTGCTCCACCGGACAGCCAAGGATATGAAGCTCTCCGGCAGCGACGCCGCAGGCAACACAGACGCCGGGGGAAGCGGTCGCTTCCGGGGCGTGCATCGAGGGCAGATGGGCGGGGCTGGTACCTGTCTTCTCCCAAAAATCATCAGGGTTCTTGTACTGAAAATGGCGCAGGATCGATTCATCCTTGATGCCGTTTTTGAATTCACCCAGCAGCACTACCTGACCGTCGGAATGAAGATAAATATAATCGTGACGGGTCGACTGCAGGACGACGAGGTCGGCACCCTGCCTGGAAGCGACAATTTTCAGGTCGATGGCCATCTCTTCCCGGGCCTCGGGCAAATCTGAGTAGTAACAGCGCAGCAGGGAAACGGCGGCAGCACTGAAACGGTATTTTTCATAAACGGCCAGCGCCTTCTCTTTTTCTTCCGGGAGAACTCCGTACTTAATGAGCAGCGGCAGCTCCAGATGGGCCATCTCCTCTCTCAATCCTGGCATAACCGATTTCACTCCATGTTACTTTATCCGGGCGTGTCCTGGCACCCTCAAAGGTTGTGCGGCATTAGCGGCCGCTTTATTTCACCTATAATAACTATGGACCGGTCAGGCAAATCCATGGAGCGCCGCAATTTCGTAGCGGCGGGGTCGACCGCTCCGGGTCGCCAGGCAAAAGAGAATTTGCCGAAACCGCCTTTTCCGGCTATATTGTAAAGGCTTTACGATATGACTGCAGCACTCCTGCGGCAGCCATCCGTCCGCAACAACCGCTGTGCGACACAAATCCTGACAGGCAATCAAACAACTGGTTCCGCCCGGCCCGACCAGATTGCTGAACACTGCCCGACGACCAATCAACAGGTCGGCAGGCCGCGGTTATCGCGCCGCCGCACCGGCGGAAAGGGATGAATGTCGACAGAGAAAACCCGAGATAACGAGGATATCATGACCAATCAGACAGCCCAATTAACCGTCGATGGACACACCTACGAGCTGCCAATTGTGGAGAGCACCGCTGGAGAAAAGGCAATCGATATTCGCAACCTGCTGCACGAAACGGGCTACATCACCCTCGACAGCGGCTATATGAATACCGGCTCCTGCGAATCCGGGATTACCTATCTCGACGGCCAAAACGGCATCCTCCGCTACCGGGGCTATGATATCGCCGATTTAGCCGAGAATTGTGTATTCATAGAGGTCGCCTACCTCCTGCTCACCGGTGAACTGCCCAATGAGAAGGAGTTGAACAAGTTTAGAGAGGACATGATTCGCTACGCCCTTATCCATGAAGACATGATCCATTTCTTCGACCATTTCCCGCCGAACGCTTCGCCGATGTCGATTCTATCGACCATGGTCGGCTCGCTGCACGACTTTTACCCGGAAATGGACCTCGATGAAGACCCTTACGGCGGCATTACCACTGCCACCGCCCGGCTGCTCTCGAAGATCAGGACCATTGCCGCTTTTTCCTACAAGAAGAGTATCGGCCACCCACTGGTCTATCCGCGGGCCGATCTGAACTATTGTTCCAACTTCCTGAACATGATGTTCGAGCGCCCCAATATACCCTACACAATCGAACCGCTGATGACTGCGGCCCTGAACAAACTGCTCATTCTGCATGCCGATCACGAGCAGAACTGTTCCACCTCCACGGTCAGGCTGGTGGGCAGTTCGGGGGTCAAACTCTACCCGTCGATCTCGGCCGGGGTCGGCGCCCTCTGGGGACCGCTGCACGGTGGAGCCAACGCGGCGGTTATCAGAATGCTGGAAACGATCTACGCCGACGAGATGAATTTCGACAAGTATATTCAGATGGCCAAGGATCCGAACAACCCATACCGGCTCACCGGTTTCGGTCATCGGGTCTACAAGACCTACGACCCGAGGGCCAAGATAATCAAAGAAGTCACCCACGAGATATTAGAAACGATGAATATCGAAGATCCCCTTCTCGACATCGCCCAGGAACTGGAGTACCGGGTCGGCAAAGACGACTATTTCGTCTCCAGAAACCTCTACCCCAATGTCGATTTTTACTCGGGCATTGTCTATCGGGCTATGGGTATACCTACCAACATGTTCACGGTAATGTTTGCCCTGGGACGCCTGCCGGGCTGGATCTCCCACTGGCAGGAGATGCATATGGACAAGGAGAACAACCGCATCGGCCGACCGCGCCAGATTTACCAGGGGGTGGTCAAGCGGCCCTTCGTGCCGATGGAGGAGCGGCGCTAGAATTCATGAACAAGGGGACACAATACCCATTATGTCCTTTATGTGGACATGATGGGTATTGTGTCCCCTCCATATTACTTGGCTAAATTGGACCCCATCTCCATATTCACCACCAGGGGAACATCGAGCTTCATGGCCTGCTCCATGGTCTGCTGAATCTGGGGCTGCAACTCGTCGCACTCCTCCGGGGGCAACTCGAACACCAGCTCGTCGTGGATCTGCAGCAGCATCCTGCAGGAACTTCGGCGCTGTTTCAAAAGCTCATCCACTCGCAGCATGGCCAGCTTTATGATATCCGCCGCCGTGCCCTGGATGGGCGTGTTGAGCGCGGCCCGCTCGGCAAATTCGCGCCGCATCTTGTTGGAGGCGCCGATCTCCGGCAGATATCTCCTGCGGTTCAACAGGGTGGTGACATAGCCGTCTTTTTTGGCCTGCTCGACAATTTCTTCCATGAACTGCTTCACCCCCCGGTACAGGTTGAAGTAGCGGTCGATGAACAGCGACGCCTCGCGTCTGCTGATCTGCAGCTGGTTGGATAACCCGAAACTGCTCATCCCATAGACAATACCGAAATTGATGCTCTTGGCCACCCGGCGCATTTCCGAGGTCACCAGCAGCGGCGACACCGAGAACACCTCGGCCGCCGTCCTGGTATGGATGTCATCGCCTTCTCTGAAGGCCTTTATCAAGGCCGGATCCTGCGAATAGTGGGCAAGCACCCGCAGGTCGATCTGCGAATAGTCGCCGAACAGGAAGACCTTGCCCGTTTCGGGCACGAACGCCTCCCTGATCCGGGCCCCTTCCTCCCCCCTGATCGGAATGTTCTGCAGGTTCGGGTTGGAACTCGACAGCCTGCCGGTGGCAGTCACCGTCTGGTTGAACGAGGTGTGCACCCGCCCGGTCCCGGGATCGATCATCTGGGCCAGCTTATCCACATAGGTTGACAGGAGCTTGGCCAGGTTGCGGTAGTCGATGATCAGGGCCGGCAGCTCATGTTGGGGGGCGAGTTTTTCAAGGACCTTGATGTCGGTGGAATAGCCGGTCTTGGTTTTCCTGCCGTAGGGCAGGCCCAGTTCCTCGAAGAGCACGGTACCGAGCTGCTGGGGCGAGTTGATGTTGAACTCGTGGCCGGCCAGCTCATAAATCTCTTTTTCACGCTGGTCCAGCTTCCGGCGAAACTCATTGGACAGCTTCTTCAGGTGGGCCGGGTCGATTCTGATACCGTCAGCTTCCATCTGCTCGAGAATCGGCACCAGTTTCATCTCCACCTCGGTGAACAGCTCCTCCTGATCCCCTTCTTCGAGCAGCGGCTGATAATGGTTCCAGAGCTGCAAGGTGGCAAAGACGTCCTCGCAGGAATAGTGAGCGGCCCTGGCCATGTCGACATAGGCAAACGCATCCTCGCGCTTGTCGCCGCCGGTTACCTCTTTGTAGGACGTCAGCTTGAGACCCAGTTCCAAGCACAGGTCGTCAAGCTTGAATGAGCGCCTCGAGGGCTCCACCAGGTAGGCGCCAATCATGGTGTCGAGCAGCTGCCCCTTGAGCTCCACCCCCAATCCGTGTTTCAGCACCGAGTAGTCATATTTGAGATTGTGGGCCAGTTTGGGCAGCGTATCCGCTTCCAGCAGCGCAGAGAGTTCTTCTTTGACCAGATCCAGCGGGAGTTGAGACGCTATCAGACTGCCCTCCTGGTCACGATGACCCACGGGAATGTACCAGCACTCGTCGCCGCCGCCGTTGAGGGAGATGCCGACCAGTTCTGCATTTCTGCTCTGCAGCGAGGTTGTTTCCGTATCAACGACGAGGACGGGCGCATCGTGCAGCAAAGCCGTCAACTTTTTCAGCTCCTCACTATCGTTCACGGAATGGAAATCGCCGGTGGGAATGGCTTGGGCACTGCCGTCCAGTTCCCTGAGCAGCGAGGTGAAGCCAAGCTCGGAGTAAATCCGCCTCAGCGTTTCCTCGTCTTTCTCGCCCAGGGTGTAGCCCTCCGGTGACAGCGGCACCGTTACATCGGTCTTGAGACGGATCAGGTCCCTGGCCATGAAGGCCGCCTCCCGATTGTCGATCAGCCGCTCCTTCATCTTCGATTTTTTAAAGCCCTCAACCTGCTCATAGAGCCCCTCCAGAGAGCCGTACTCGATAATCAGCTTGGCTGCCGTCTTGGGACCGATACCGGGAACTCCGGGAACATTGTCAGAGCTGTCGCCGATCAGGGCGAAGCAGTCAAGCAGCTGAGCGGGCCCGACCTGATACTTCTTCTCCACCCCGCCAGAATCCATCACCCGATCGTTCATCGGGTCCCACATGGTAATCCTGTCATCCACCAGCTGCAGCAGATCCTTGTCCCCGGAGACAATGATCACCTTGTTCCCCTCACGACTCAGGGCCTGGGCGGCGGTACCGATAATATCGTCCGCCTCGATGCCGGTCTCCTCGAAACTTGCCAGGCCGAGGGCCTCCACCACCTGCTTGATATAAGGCAGCTGAGCGGCCAGTTCAGCGGGCATGGGCGGTCGGTTAGCCTTGTAGTCGGGGTACATCTCATGCCTGAACACTTTGCCCCTGCTGTCGAAGGCGACGGCCAGATGGGTGGGCGACTTTTCCTTCAGGAGCTTATTGAGCATGCTGACGAAGCCAAATACCGCGTTGGTCTGAAACCCTTCGGCATTGGTCAGCGGGGCCACGGCATGAAAGGCCCGGTATATAAAGGCACTGCCGTCAATCAGATATATTTCTCTGGTCATGGATTTTCCTTCTGCAGCTGGCCTCTTATCTCGAGGCGCCACGAAAAAAGGAGAGGCGAAGCCTCTCCTTCAAGGTAGTCATCCGGCTGTCTCTCACCGGCTCTATCAGTGGTCTAAGATGTGTTTGTGGATCCGTTTGCGCAGCCGCTCGGCGACGTCATCACCGCGATAAGACAGCACCGGGACCGGGCACCTTCTGAACATGCGCTCGGCCACCGATCCGGCAAACATGTATTTGATATCTCTGGACTTGATGCCCATCACCACCAGATCGACCTTGTTCTCTTCTACGAAACGCAGCAGTTCGGTGGTGGGATCACCGATCAAGAAAGTGAAGGAAACTTTGCCGTCAGGCAGCGTCAAGTGGTCCGCCATGGCGGTGATCGCTTCACGCCGCTCCTTCTTGACTATCTCCAGATATTTGTCACTGTCGACCTTGTAGCCAAATTCGGTGATCTTGTTGATCGCCTCCACGTCCCTGTCGCTGATCACGTTGACCACCTGGAGCTCGGCACCAAGCGGTTCGGCGATGTCGGCTGCGAAATCGAGAATACCCAGAGAATACTTCGAAAAGGCCACGGGCACCATTATTTTGTTAATCATTCTGTTCTCCTCTGAAATTCCCGGTAAAAATTACTTCTTTCTATTGCATTGGTGTCAGGCTGAGGCTGCTTTCTGTTTTTTGATCCGACCTTTCTGGATAAACCCGATTAATCCAAGCAGCACCAGGGCCGGAATAAACATCAATTGCTTTGGCGGCCTCGGGTTGGGCACCTGGATATTGAGCACTTCCTGGTCGAAATCGACCTTGGCTTTTTCTGCCGCACTGGCAAAGACCACATTGTCGATCAGAATCTTTCCGTCTTCTTTCCGCGTCTCAAAACCAATACCCTGAAGCCGCTCCGCCCCACTCGGCTCGTCGCCGACCGGCAGCATCACCGCCATGGTGAATTCGGTGCCGTCCAGTTTTTCTCCCTTGAGGGTCATCCGCAGCTGTGAGCCCGGCTCCATCTCTTCGACCAGCTGGGCAAGATTGTCAGCCGGCTGCTCGCTGAGTTCCGGATAAAGCTGATCCCAGAAGAACCCGGGCCGGAACAGGGTAAAGGCCACCAGCAGCAAAGCCAAAGTTTCCCAGATCCTGTTTCTGGTCAGCCAGTATCCCTGGGTGCCCGCCGCAAATA
Organism: Desulfobulbaceae bacterium; assembly: GCA_024640625.1. Classification (GTDB taxonomy): domain Bacteria; phylum Desulfobacterota; class Desulfobulbia; order Desulfobulbales; family Desulfocapsaceae; genus JABDQA01. The sequence goes on along the minus strand of JAHEER010000021.1, from coordinate 28,802 downwards.
CGAGCATGGCGATAACCGCAGCAACAACAACGATGATAAGATGCAATGCAGTCCCGACACCGATCATCAGCAGCTCGGTGTTGAAGATAAAGATAAAGGGCAGAATTGCGGTTCTGATATCGTAGGTGAACCCCTGGATACCGGTCCGTATTGGATCGCCGCCCGATATGCCCGCCGCCGCAAAGGCGGCCAGCCCCACCGGCGGGGTATCATCAGCCAGGATACCGAAGTAAAAGACGAACAGATGTACGGCAATCAGCGGCACGATCAGACCGTTCTGGGCGCCGAGGCTGACGATTACCGGGGCCATCAGGGTGGAGACCACGATGTAGTTGGCCGTAGTCGGCAGCCCCATGCCGAGCAGCAGGCTGATGGCAGCGGTAAAAAGCAGGATAAGAACCAGATTGCCGCCCGAGATGAACTCAACAAATTCGGTCATCACCAGACCGATGCCGGTGAGCGTCACGGTGCCGACGACGATACCCGCCGCCGCAGTGGCCACCCCTATGCCAATCATGTTCTTGGCCCCGGAAACCATGCCGTCTATGAGGTCCTGCCAACCTCTTATGATGCTGAAATCGTCACCGCTCATTTTCCTCATCAAGCCCTTCAGGGGCCGCTGGGTCAAAACGATGAAGATCATCAGCACCGTTGCCCAGAAAGCTGACAAAGAAGGAGATAAACGTTCGACCGTCAGGCACCACATAAGCACTACGATGGGCAGCAGAAAGTAAAAACCGGCCTGGGCGGTTTCCCCCAGAGGCGGCAGTTCGGTGATCTCGGTGGTCAGTTCAAGCTCGGGCACCCTGCAGGCCAGGTAGAGCAGGGCCAGGTAGGCGACGAAGAGCAGCACGCAGACGATATAAATTGTCGCCTCGCCGGCCACTGTCTTGATCCAGCCGAGCCCGTAATAGGTCGCCGCCCCGATGACAATAAAGATCAGCAGCGTGGCCACGAAAGTCAGCAGCGTCTGGGCCAGTGTCTTGGTCTTGCGCCTGGCCATACCTTCGAGCCCCATTTTGCAGGCCTCGAGATGGACGATGTACACCAGGGCAATGTAGGAGATGATGGCCGGCAGGAAAGCATGCTTGATGACCTCGATGTAGGAGATACCCACATATTCGACCATCAGAAATGCCGCCGCCCCCATCACCGGCGGGGTAAGCTGACCGTTGGTTGATGAGGCAACCTCAACGGCGCCGGCTTTTTCCGGGGTGAACCCGACTTTTTTCATCAGTGGAATGGTAAAGGTTCCGGTGGTGACCACGTTGGCGATCGACGATCCGGACACCAGCCCGGTCATCGCCGACGATACCACCGCCGCTTTAGCGGGCCCGCCGCGCATGTGGCCAAGACCGGCAAAGGCCGTCCTGATAAAATAGTTGCCTGCCCCCGCCGACTCCAGAAGCGAGCCGAACAGTACGAACATGAACACCATGCCGGTGGAAACCCCGAGGGCGACACCGAACACGCCTTCAGTGGTCAACCAGTAGTGGGTCATCCCCTTGACCAGGCTGGCCCCCTTATGGGCAATGACCTCCGGCATATGCGGTCCGGCAAAGGTATAGAGAATAAAGATCGAGGCGACCACCATCAGCGGCGGCCCCAACGCCCTTCTGGTCGCCTCCAGGAGCAGAACCAGACCAACCACAGCAACTACAAGGTCAAGAGTGGTCGGATCCCCGGGCCGTCCCGAGAGTGCTTCGTAGAAAAGAAAAATGTAAGCAGAACTCAGCGAGGCCACCAGCGCCAGCGTCCAGTCCTGGATCGGGATGTAGCTTTTGGGTGACGACTTGAAAGTGGGAAAGGCGGTATAGGCTAAAAACATCGCAAAGGCAAGGTGAATGGCCCGGGCTTCGGTCGAGTTCAGAACGAATAAGTTGAACACGTAAGGAAGCGGCGAGGCGTACCACAACTGAAACAGGGTCCAGATGAGCGGCACAAAGAAGAGCACCTTTTTAGGAATCGCTCCTTTGGGATTGCGAGCCCCGGTATCAACCTCGGCAATAATGTCATGCACGCTATCGCTGCTTAAGGGCTTTTCGGTCGGCTTGGTCATGATCGACTCCTGTTAGGCATTGCTGGCAAACGCTCGTTCAGTGGCGCCGACTGCATTCCAACGATCACCACGGGACTGCGATGAAGGGGCCCGAGTCTTCCGGGCTGATCCAGACCATGGAAAAATACACTTCCGGATACTCCTGCCCGGCCCTACCCGGCCGGGCAAAAGAAAAAGGTTGTGCACACTTTTTACGAGTATGCACAACCTGTAGACGAACGGCCCCGAATTACTTGATCAGGCCGACTTCTTTGTAGTACTTGGCAGCGCCGTCATGCAGCGGAGCCGAGAGGCCGTCTTTTACCATTTCCTCTTTCTTCAGAACGGCAAAAGCAGGATGCAGTTTCTTGAAGTCGTCGAAATTCTCGAACACAGACTTAACCACAACGTAGATTACATCCTCGGGAACCGTGGCGGAGCTTACAAAGGTGGCGCCGACACCAAAGGTCTTGGTATCCGTGTCGTTGCCGCGGTACATTCCGGCCGGAATGGTTGCTGTCCGATAGTAATCGTTTTCTTCGACCAGAGCATCGATTTCCGGGCCCTCAACGTTCACCAGAACCGAGTCACAGGAGGTGGTAGCTTCCTTGATCGAGCCGCTGGGATGGCCGACAGTAAAGACGATGGCATCGATCTTGTTGTCGCACAGAGCTTTTGACTGCTCGGCGGACTTGAGTTCGGAGGCCAGTTTGAAGTCGTCCTTGGTCCAGCCCATTTTCTCCATGACCACTTCCATGGTGCCGCGCTGCCCTGATCCCGGGTTACCGATGTTTACGCGTTTACCCTTGAGATCCTGGAAATTCTTAATGCCTGAGTCGGCCCGGGCGACCACAGTGAAGGGCTCGGGGTGAACTGAAAAGACAGCTCGCAGATCTTTATTCGGTCCCTTCTCCTTGAATTTGGAGGTGCCGTTCCAGGCGTGATACTGCCAGTCCGACTGGGCCACACCCATCTCGAGTTCGCCTGAGGCCAAGGCATTGAGGTTGTAGACCGAGCCGCCGGTACTCTCCACCGAGGCTCTGATGCCATGCTCTTTCTTGCCCTTGTTGACCAGACGGGCAATGGCGCCGCCAGTCGGATAGTAGACACCGGTTACCCCGCCGGTGCCGATGGTCACGAAGGTGGTGTCACTGACTGCCGCAGAACTGAACGCCATGACAAAACCCAGAGTCAGGGCCGCCAACAATGATGCTTTTCTTTTCATACTCATACTCCCTCCTGTTTGAGTTTAAAGACTATCTCTCAAATAAATCCTACCCAAGAGACACTGGCCGGTCACCGGCAACGGTAACCGATAGAACCGTTTAAATTAAAAACAGTGGCTGAAAGAAGAGATGCCGCAGTGTGAACGGCATCGACTGCCTTCACCTGTTTCCAATGAGATCTCCAATTCTCCATTGGAAAAGCATTAAGGTATAAATATTAATCACAAAATTTACCCCATAAGTCAAGCCATTTCCCAGTAGAGATAGGCAACACGAGGAGACCGCTTAACTGACAAAACGATAATCATTTTGACACCTTCTGCAAAAATTTCTTAAACTTCTGTAAGGGGAAACCATTTGCTTGACAAAGGTACATCTTGGAGGTAATGAGAGCTTAATCTGACCAGTTCACCATTCCTATTCTTCCTGGAAGGCAGCGGGATACGGAACTGGTTGCGAACCCTGGACCGGTAACCTGAATTTCGGCAGCCACTAGGTCTTCCTCGGATGAGCCGTTTCAGACGATCAGCCCCGTTCAATGCGGGGACCACACGCAGGGAAGGTGTAAGACACGGATCGAACCGCCATGGCGGCATACGATCAGTGTCTTTTTTGTTTTTATGGTTCTGGCCAGGCAGGCTGTGACCAGATGAACGGGTAGGGGAAATAAGCACATGGTTCTGGAAGACGACGAGATTCTATTTACTAACTTCACCTACAACCCTGACTACTACTACTTTCTCTATGTAGGTGAGCTGAAAACTTACAGCCTCAACTACTTCGTTCAAGAAGCCCTGGCCCACCGTATTCCCAAACGTCAAATTCGGTTCATCTCGATCATCCCCGATGTCTGCATTCAATACAACTATGCCAACATCATCGTCATCAACCCCTTCGGCGGTGAGGAACTGATCTCCGACCACAGCTTTGTGCAAAACGGTAAGGAACCACGCCATAGTTGGAGAATAGATACCGCCAAATTCATGAGTGCGGTGTCCAACTCCAGGATCATTCGTGAGTTGATCGACAGAATTCTCGAGCGGCAGAATCAGCTCTACATAAATCTTTATGAAAGTGTCCTGGAGATGACCCTCGACAAGATCGACCGGGTATCGATCCTCGGGCCTGACAAATATCTGGCCCGGCAGTTCAACAACAAGATTGCCCAGTATAAGGCGCTGGAAGGGATAGTACCGCTGGCCGAACACACGATCTGCGAAAACTGGGAGTGTTTGCTGAGGATCACCGCCGATCTCAGGGATCGATGGACGGACGGTATTTTTGTCAGCGGCGCCTATTCAGCGGCCGGCATCAATTCGGCCGTCACCTTCAACCAGAACCAGGTGGAGCAGAAATTCGGCAAGACCAACGATGTCTACTTGATCTCCCGTTTCATTCCGCATCAGCTCGACCCCACCGTACTTGCTGTGGTCGCCAACGAAGAAGATGTCTACATCGCCGGCGTGGCAGATCAGGTGATCGTCGACGGCAACCGCTTTATCGGCTCCAAATTCCCTTCAACGGTCAGCGCTGAGCAGCGCACAAAACTTTATGATTACACGGTCAAGGTCGGTAAGATGCTGGGCCGTAAGGGGTATCGCGGCATTTTCGGCTGTGACTACCTGATCGACAACGACGGCAACGTCTATTTCCTGGAGATCAATGCCAGGAAACAGGGGACCACCCTGGAGTTCTGCTTCACCCTGGAACAATCCCTGCCCGAAGGATCACCCATGCTGCCGGAATTGGAATATTACGCAGTGACCGAGAACAGATTTCCGCCCCACGTCATGGAGATGGGTGACAATATCAGAAACATTCATTGGGGTACCTACAACTACAAAATAGAAAGCAAGAAACTGACCACCGGCTACATTCCTCAGAACCCTTACGAACGGGAAACCTTCAGAAAGGTCGCCAACGGCGAGCTGATCAAGGATTTCGTCATACTCGAGCACCCGGGCACCAATTTTCTGGTCATGCCGGGCACTTTTCTGGCCCGCGTGGTATCGGTAGCCAAAAACCGGGACGATGTCGAAGAGGGCTTGTGCCAGGGTGTCGGCTTCATCAGACAAACGATAATTGAGGCTGAAAGACAATGAACGATAATGGCGACGCCGCTTCATCTGAGCTGGCGCTGGACGACTATACGAGAACCCTGCTGGAAACGTTGCAGCCTGCCGGTGAACAGGTCGGCGACCCGGGAGAGGAGGCCCGCCTCAAGGCTGACCAACTGCTGGCCAGGGCCAGCGAGGCGGAACTGACCGAGCCGATTGTCGAACTCTTCACTTTCCTGCTGCATTGCCGGCGGCAGCATCACTTTTCCCCGGAGGCTTTCGGCATCCGTCCGGACACCCTGGAGGGGCTTGCCCTGAAGCACCAGCAGATTGACGAACATATGGTCAGCATCGGCGGGCGGCTGACCCAGGCCCTGCCCATTGCCGCCGAGGCCAATGACCGGGTGGACGCCTATCTGAAGGAAAAGGACGAGGTGGCGCCAAGCGGCATTGAATTGTGGGATAGTATCCTGGAAAACCAGGCCAGGATAAAGTACAGGCTGAAGATGTCCGACGCTGAGTGGGACTCGTATCCAGGTCAGATAAGACATGTGGTCGACTCCATCGACACCCTGGCCGAGCTGATCGACCTGCCGCCCCAAGCCGCAAGCTCGGTTGCCAGGGTCACCAAAGAATACCGGATGCGGCTGACCCCTTACTATACCAGCCTGATCAGGCCCGGTATGGTGAACGATCCGGTCATGCTCCAGTCGATTCCCACCGGTGAAATGATCGACAACGCCGGCATTGAAATTCCGCCCGTGGCCGCCGACCATTCGCCGGCCCGGCTCATCGATCAGTTTTACCCCCGGGTGGTGACCATCAAGGCCACCAATATGTGTGCCATGTACTGCACCCACTGCCTGCGCATCGCCCACATCGGCCGCAAGGACAAAATTTACTCCCGGGAGGCCTATCGAGAGGCGCTCGATTATATAAGGGCCAACGAACGCATCAGGGACGTACTGGTCACCGGCGGCGACGCCTTCGTGCTGCCCAACTCGATGCTCGACTGGCTGCTCGAGCAATTGGATGAAATCGACCACGTGAAAGTCAAACGGCTCGGCACCAGGGTCCCGGTCACGGTGCCGATGCGGGTCGATGACGAATTACTCGACATCATAGAAAAGAGCAACGACAGAAAACCCATCAGGGTGGTGACCCAGATCAATACCGCCCAGGAGATAACCCCGGTGTCGCGCGATACTTTCCGGCGTCTTTCAAAACGCAGTTTTACGGTGCTCAACCAGGCCGTACTGCTTAAAGGCATCAACGACTCCCGGGTGAAGATGTGGAAACTCTGCGAAACGATCCAGGAAGCCTATGTCAGGCCCTATTACATCTTCAACTGCAGCTATCGCAATCCGCAGTTCACTCATTTCCGCGTGCCGCTCGAGGTCGGCAGGGACATCGTGGAATCCATGTACGGCAATATCTCCGGTGATGCAATTCCGCGCTACATCGCCACCGCCGGCGGCAAGATCCCGCTGCACCGCTCCAACGTCGTGGGTGAGGAGGACAACAGCTATACCTTGAGGAAGCCATGGAACGGCGAGGAAGTCAGCTACCCCGACGCCGACCCGCTGCTCTACGGCAGCGAGGACTTCTCTTTCAGTAAATATTGATCCATTCAAGAGGGACACAATACCCATCGTGTCCCTATTGGCTGCCTTGAGGGGACACGATGGGTATTGTGTCACCCTTGAAACAGAAAGCCCCCGGGCAGAATCTGCTCCGGGGGCTTTAAATTTATTATTGAGTTCGATTACTTGGCGACTCTCACCCAGGATGCCTGAGGGCCTTTGTCGCCGAGCGACTCTCCGTAAATGACGCTGTCGCCCTCGACGAGGTCGTCTATCTCCGCATTTTTCAGTGCGTTCTCGTGAAAGTAGATCTCCCGGTCGTCATAGGTGGTGATGAATCCATACGATTCATGAGGGGAGACCTTGTTGATCACGCCGACGCTGTCACCAGCGTTGGTTGGTTCCGCCTGCTTCTTGCTTTTCCTCTTCTTTCTGAGAATTTCCTTGAGCTGTAAGGTTAGAACATCAAATGCCTCGATAAGCAAGGGGCGCACAGGCTCCCCTTTTCTGGTTACTACCACTGTGTCGTTTGGCACCGAAGCCACAATCTTGACTTCGTAACCGCCCTCTTTGTGGTGAGTCGTGGCTGCAATCGACACTCTGAGGTGGAGAACGAAACTGGCATAGTTTTTAAGCAGTTTCTCCTTTTCCTCTTCTATTTTCATCTGCCAGCCTTTCTTCAACTCAACATTGCGGGCTTCGACTTTCAGTTCCATATATTTCCTCCATCTGGTTTTCAGGCAGCATAACGCTGCCAAAAACATACGCCCTACGGACGCGCCTCGACCGCTCCGCTTTCCTGAATCCTCCTGATTTCAGTAAGAAAACGGATGTAAAACAATTGAATTGTGTTCTGCAGGGATTGGGATTTGGAAAGAAATAACCGAGGTATCAACACTAGGACTCTCTAAGACTCTTAGACAAGTAACATCTCTATTTCCTATGTTCATATTATATTAACCGCCTGATCAGAATCAAGCTAACACTGGTAAAATTTCCCCCTGGAACCTCTTTTCCGGGACAAGGGTCTGAATTAATAATCTTTTATTTTCAGCCCTCCGGGAATGTGTTATGAATTGGTGATTATGAAAGCTGATCAGCACGATTTCAGCACTCGCACCACCACCGCGGTCCTGCTTCTGAACATGGGAGGTCCTGAAAAACCTGAGGATATCGGACCCTTCCTTTACAATATATTCTCAGACAGAGAAATCATCAGACTGGGGCCGTCCTTTCTCCAGAAACCGCTGGCCTGGTTAATCGCCAGAAAACGGGCCCCGAAAAGCAAGGCGACCTACGGCCGGATCGGCGGTGGTTCACCGATTGCCAGGATTACCAGAGCCCAGCAGCAGGCGCTGCAGAAGAAACTGAGCGAGAAGGGAGATTTTATAGTCGCTACCGCCATGCGGTATTGGCACCCCACGACCCGCGAAGCCCTGAAAAGTCTGGCAGATAAACCGATCGACCGGCTCGTGGCCCTGAGCCTCTATCCCCACTACTCCTGCGCCACCAGCGGCTCATCGCTCAATGAATTGAAACGCTGCCTGCTGGACCGCCCGCTGGGCGGAGAACTGATCGAAATCGGCTCGTGGCCCGAGCATCCCGGCTATGTGGCCTGTCTGGCGGCAAAAATCACCCAGGGGCTGCAGCGCTTCGACAGCGAATCGGTTGACCTCGTCTACAGCGCCCACAGTCTGCCGGTATCCTTTATCGAAGAAGGCGACCCCTATGTGGATCATTTACAGCGCACCATCGCGGCAGTGGAAAAAATCACCGGGGTGCAGGGCAGGATATGTTATCAGAGCAGATCCGGCCCGGTCGAGTGGCTGTCACCCTCGACGCCTGACACCATAAAATCACTCGGGGATCAGGGATGCACCAACATATTGATGGTGCCGATCAGCTTCGTCTCGGACCACGTGGAGACCCTGGTGGAAATCAACATGGACTATAAAGAACTCGCCGCCGGGTGCGGCATCAGACTGGAGACCACCGCCTCTTTCAACGACGACCCCGATTTCATCGAAGCCCTCAAGGATATCGTTCTGCAGGCCCTGCACAAAGAGTGATCACACGCTGGGCTTAGGCCATTATGAACAGGGGAGAGGTGACGCCGCTCAGTCGCCGTTCTGCCCCACCTGAAAACGCCGCATCCTGACGTTAAGCAGGATGCCGAAGGCCAGCAGGGTCGTCAGCAGTGAAGAACCGCCATAGGAGACTAGCGGCAGAGGAATGCCGACCACCGGCAGGAAGCCGAGGATCATCAGCAGATTGATGACCGCCTGCCAGAAGATCAGCATGACGATGCCAAACGACAGCAGCATGCCGAACCGGTCCCTGGCAAAGGCACTCGAGTAAAGCCCCCAGATCAGCATCAGAAAATAGATCGAGATAAAAAACAGGCTGCCGAAGAACCCCCACTCCTCACTCCAGACCGCAAAGGCGAAATCGGTGTGACGTTCGGGGAGGAAGTGGAGATGGCCCTGAGTGCCTTCGAGATAGCCTTTGCCAAACCTGCCGCCGCTGCCCACCGCGATTTTCGACTGCATGATCTGGTAGCCGCTGCCCATGGGATCCCCTTCCGGATTCAGAAAGGTCTGAATACGCTGCTTCTGGTACGGCTTCAGTAACTTTTCCCAGGCCAGTAAGACCATGGCAACGCCGGTGCTCCCTAAAATGGCGTAGACTGAAAAGCGCAGTTTTACAAAGACAGTCATCGACACGAAGATGAAACCGAGCATCAGGGCCGTTCCCAGGTCGGGCTGCAGGAGAATGAGGACGAAAGGCACCAGGGTGAGCCCGATCGGCACTACCAGTTGCCTGATGGTGTATCCGTCGGTCACCTCCTTGCGGGAATAGTAGCTGGCCAGGGTGATGACCAGCATTAGCTTGGCCAGCTCGGAGGGCTGCAGGTTGAAAAAGCCAAGACTGATCCAGCGCTGGGCACCCCCGGCAGTCTTGCCGATAATCAAAATCGCGGCGAGCAGCCCGACCACGAAGATATAGAAGAAATAGTTCCAGAAGTGCAGCTCCTGGTAGTCGACGGCCAGGATCACCAGGATGGCGCTAAAGCCAATCAGGTAGAAATAAAGTTGCTTGAGATAGGGAGGCGTGCCCCACGGCTTGGGCGGATAGGAGGCGCTGTAGAGATTGAACAGCGACATGGCGCAGATAAGCAGAAACATGATCAGCAGCCACCAGTCGAAATGGGCCAGCATTCTTCTGTCGAAACGAATCATTACTAAAGGCCCCAAGCTACGCCGTCAGTAATGCTTTCCGGTTGTTTACGCCTTATCATCCTTGCCTTCCTCGGCCTCTTTGCGGGCCTGCTCGAGCAGATACTTCTCAAAATATTTTTTCAGTATCACCCGGGCTATGGGCCCTGCTCCTGAACCGCCGTGCAGCCCATGCTCCACCAGGACAGTCACGGCAATTTTGGGATTGTCGGCCGGCGCGTAGCAGGTGAACCAGGCATGATCCCGGTATTTATAAGGAATATCCTGCTCTTTAAGGCCTTTGTACTGGGCCAGCCGCACCACCTGGGCGGTACCCGTCTTGCCGGCCACGGTCAACCCCTTGATGCGCACGTTGCGGGCCGTACCCCGCTTGCCATGCACCACCCCGAAGAGCCCGTCTTTGAGGATGGGCAGGTAGCGCTTCTCCTGGCTGGACAGTTCGCTGAGCAGTTTCGGGCGGAACTGCTCGACTATGTCGCCGTCAGTGGTCTTCACCATCTCCACGATCTGCGGCTGATAGATCTTGCCGCCGTTGGCGATGGCCGCGGTCATCAGGCAGATCTGCAGCGGCGTCATATTGTTGAAGCCCTGGCCTATGGCCACCGACAGGGTCTCACCCTCGTGCCATTTTTCTTTGAACCGCTTACGTTTCCAATCCTTGGTCGGGACAATGCCCGCCTTCTCGTGTTCCAGTTCGATACCCGATCTGGCACCCAGACCCAGTTTCTTGGCATAGGCCGCCAGCCGGTCGACACCGAGCCGCTGGCCGACCTGGTAGAAAAATACATCGCACGATTCGGTGATTGCCCGCCTGATGTCCACCGTCCCGTGCCCGCTGTGTTTCCAGCAGCGGTAGAGGCGCCGGCCGAAGTAGTAGTGGCCGGGACAGTAGAAAGTGGTATGCTCGGTGATCACCCCCTCTGACAGTCCCGCCAGGGCAGTGACGATCTTGTAAGTCGAGCCGGGTGGATAGACACCCTGCACCGCTTTGTTGAGCAGCGGATTGCGCGGGTTCTCCAGCAGCGCGTTCCAGTTTTTCCTGGAAATACCGCCGATAAAGTCCTCCAGGTGAATGGTTGGAGCACTCACTGCCGCCAGGACCCGTCCGCTATCAACCTCCATGGCCACCACCGCCCCGGCCTTGTCACTGATGGCCAGATACTGCTCGGCCGCCCGCTGCAGCTCGACGTCAATCGTCAAGGTGAGGTCCCGGCCCGGCAGCGGATCCACTTGCTTGAGCTGCTGCTGCTCGAAGCCGCTGGCATTCACCTCGGTTGAACTGCTGCCCTTTTCACCGCGCAGATCCTTTTCCCGAATACGTTCCAGACCCCGCTTGCCGATCAGGTCGCCGCCTTCGTAGACCCCGTCTTTATCGGCTTCGAGCTCTTGGGGATTGATTGAGCTAATATAGCCGATGATATTGGCTCCCAGATCTCCGTAATGATACACTCTGACGGGCTGTACCTCGATCCTGATACCCGAGAATTTGTATTTGTTGTTCTCCAGGTAGGCCAGCGTCTGCCAATCGACATCCTCCTTGAGCGTGATAGGAAAATGCCTGGGCGCCCCGGAGCCTTTCCTGATTCTCTCCCAGAGCACCTCTATATCCTCATCGAGCACCACCGAGAGTCGTTTCAGGACATCCTGGATATCAAACGAATCCTCCCTGATCAGCGCGACATTGAAGGAAGGTCGGTTGGTGACTATTTCGCGGCCATACTTGTCGAAGATATGGCCTCGCGGGGGCGGCACGGTACGAATCCGTACCCGGTTGTTTTCGGCCATGCCGCGGTAGTGCTCACCGAGATTGATCTGCAGATACCAGAACCGGGAGATGATGATCATAAGAAAAAGCAGGATGACACCCATGGCGACCATCGCCCTGCGCTTGAGCATGTTCAGCGCTTCTTCGTCATGCTCGGTGATCTCTTCGAGATCGTCTATGAACAGTTTTTTTTCCATCCTATGACCTGAAACGGTTTCCTCCCTTCTTCCTCGCCACCCGGGGAACCACCCGCCGATTGAGAAGATATTCGTAGAGGCTGTTGAACAGCAGGAAACAGGGGACGGTGGCGATCATCAGAATGATCGTCTCTCTCCCCGCCCGGTGCCACGACCAGGGCGAGACCAGATCGGCCGCCGCCATGCTCAGCGCCGCATAAAATCCAAACTGGACAAGAAAGTAGCTGATGCCTACCAGCGGTACCTGGTAGGCTGCCTCCTTGATTGGGCTGTTCTGGGTGAGCAGATTGAGGGTGAAAAAGACAATCAGGTACTTGACGACAAACACTCCCAGATAGATGCCGGTCACCACATCCATCATCCAGCCCAGCATGAAGGCCAGCAGACAGCCGCGCAGCCAGTCGAAGCGGAAGGCCGCGAAGGCAACCAGGATAAAGACGAAATCGGGGAAGCCGAGCCAGGCCGGCAGGATCTGCAGAATGGTGGTCTGCATGACTATCAGGAAAATGCCAACAAGCAGAAAAGCGGTAATTCTCATCTTCGCTCATCCTCCCGACGAATCGATTTTGCCCTGGATCAGCGACTGCTGAAGAGAGAGATTGAGCTGCACGAACTCCAGCCGCTGGAAATCAACCGAGGGCTCCACCTCGATTTCCAGAAACATGCCTCGTTTTTTCCGGTGCACTGCAGACACGGTGCCAACCGGGATACCCGAGGCAAAGACCCCGCCGATGCCAGCCGTGACGATATGATCACCCTGATTGACCTCGGCGTTCTTGAGCACGTAGTGAAGCAGATAGCCGCCCTCACCGACACCTTTGAGGATCCCCCGGACCCTGCTCTTCTGAACGAAGACATCGATGGCACTGCTCGGTGCGATGGCCAGCAGCACTTTGGAATAGTTGTTGGAGACATGGATCACCTGGCCAACGATCCCATTGGAGTTCAGGGCCACCATTCCCTCGACCACGCCGTCATTCTCGCCGCGATCAACGATGATGGTGTGAAACCAGAAGCTTGGATCCTTGCCAATGACCCGGGCGGTCAGCGGGGGGAAATCGGTCCCCTTCCGGAAATCGAGTTCCTGCTGCAGCCGCAGATAGGTGGTGTAGGCCTCACGGTAGGTGGCCAGATCCTCCTCGTATGACCTGAGCATCGCCTTGAGACGTATATTCTCTTCTCTGACCGAAAGCAGATCGACATAATCCTCCCAGAATGTGCGGGCGGCTGAAGTTACTTTAGCCGAGATGGACTGCAGGGGGCCCAGGATTTCCAGGGTGATCTGGTGGGAGACACCGAACCGGCCACCAAAGGTATAAGCCAACAGGACCAGCCCTCCCAACAACAGGGATACGGCAAGCAGCACGGAACGGAGACGTAAAGCCCCGATACGTGTCTTTCTGTCCTTGGACTGTTTACTCACTATAAGAACGGCAGCTCTCCCGCTGCGGAGTAGAAGCGGCCTTAATCGATGGTGACTTCTTTAAGAATATCTAAATTATCAAGCGCCTGGCCTGAACCGAGCACCACGGAGGAAAGCGGGTCGTCGGCCACAATAATGGGCATTCCGGTCTCTTCTTTGAGACACTTGTCGAGATTTTTCAAGAGCGCGCCACCGCCGGTCAGAACAATTCCCTGATCGACAATATCGGCTGCAAGCTCAGGGGGCGTCACTTCCAGCGCCACCCTAACCGCTTCTATAATAACGTCTACCTGCTCAGCAATAGCAGACTGAATTTCATCGGCTCCAACGGAAATGGTTTTCGGCACACCGGAGACCAGGTCCCGCCCTTTTATATCCATCATCTCATAGGGCTCTTCAGGAATCACGTTGCCGATGGTAGTCTTGATAAGCTCCGCAGTTCGCTCACCGATGGCCAGATTATGTTTACGTTTTATGTACTGGAGGATCGATTCATCCATCTTGTCTCCGGCAACCCTGACGGATTTGGCATAGACAATACCAGCCAGGGAGATGACGGCAACCTCTGTGGTGCCGCCGCCGATGTCGACAATCATGTTGGCGGTGGGTTCGGTGATCGGCAGACCGGCGCCGATGGCCGCCGCCATTGGTTCCTCGATCAGGTAAACCTCCCGGGCACCGGCTGACTCGGCCGATTCCTTCACGGCCCGCTTCTCCACCTGGGTGATACCCGAAGGAACGGAAATTATAATTCTGGGATGCACCAGGGTGCGGCGGTTGTGCACTTTCTTGATAAAGTAGCGCAGCATGGCCTCGGTCACTTCGAAGTCGGCAATAACACCGTCCTTGATTGGCCTGATCGCATTGATATTACCCGGCGTCTTGCCAAGCATCTGTTTGGCTTCCTGACCGACCGCCAGCACCTTGCTCATTCTTACATCCTGCCTGACGGCAACGACCGAGGGCTCACGCAGAACAATCCCCTTTCCCTTAACATATAAAACGGTGTTTGCCGTGCCAAGATCGATGGCCAGATCATTGGACAGCCAACCGAATAAAAAATTGAATGGCGAATACATAAAATCTTCCTTTTCAACAAACGGATATTATGTGAAATTCATTCAGATTTCCAAGCAGTTATGTATATGGCAGGAAGTCTGGAAAAATATAGTCTTACTAAAAAGGGAAAAGATACCAGAGCACCGCTTTATTGGCAAGATTAATGGCAGGTGATGGAGTTCCATCACTGTCCAGGGCGCCCGGAAAAATCAGGTTTCCAGTTTAATATCAAGGTGAATGACAAGATGTGACCACAACCATATAATTTATATTCACCGAATAGCTTTATCAGGCAGCAGGGAGAGTGAGCAAAAGGCCATTTTTCCTGGGATCCTTGATTTTTATTGACACTCACAATAAAGGCTGGTAGAAAAATACTCTTTAGCCGCTTACTTTGTGGGGCTATAGCTCAGCTGGGAGAGCGCTTGAATGGCATTCAAGAGGTCGTCGGTTCGATCCCGTCTAGCTCCACCAACGATATAAGCCACTTAACAGATCTTGTTGAGTGGCTTAGTTATTTTTTAGTGCTGTTTGCCCCACCCCTGCCCCGTTTTTTTATTTTTAACAATATTTTTTTATTGCTCTTCATGAAAGACTATTCTCTCCGCCTGTAAGCATTTAACTAAATAATTTCGAGTTGATGTTTCATTCTTCGTTAGTGAGGGGCCCGGGTTGCCTTTTTCTGAAACAGGGTGGGATGGGTCTACAGTGAAGGAACTTTTTCAGGGTGATGCGTAGTATTTTTGTTTCAGGACTACAATGTGATGGTTCGGCGGATTAGACTAAAGTGGCTCAACCTCAGCCGTTGCAGGTACGCACCCACTGGTTGGCAATACCCAATTTTTATCCCGATCGGGACTCCCAAGGTTGTGGATTTATGTCGGCACGACAGGAAATGGTTTAATCTTCAGGCTGATAGGCAAAAATAGATATAACCAAAGGGCGCCTTCTTTCATCAGGCGCGTTCAATTGAACGTTGTGTTGATGCCCGAATGATTAATTCAGGAGTAAGAATCGTAGTGTCTGCCCCAACCTTTGACGAACTCATCTCCGGCTCCTGCAACTGTTTTATTTTGCGAACGGCGAGGGCGCCAAGGCCCCGGAAATCCTGTTTAACGGTGGTCAATGATGGGATAAAATAGGCTGATTCGGAAATACCGTCAAATCCTGCTACGCCCAACTGTTCGGGCACCTTTAGCCCATGTTGCCAGGCGCAACTCAATACTGCCAGGGCCATCTGGTCGTTGGCTACGAAAACGGCGTCCATTTCAGGGAAGCCTTTTAAAAGTTTTGTAAAGGCATTATGTCCGCTGGCGGTATCCCACGAACCCTCCTGTAAACTGTTATCACCGACTGATCGCCCGGCATCACGCAGGGCCTGGCTCCACCCTCTTCTACGTTCTCGAGCCTCGAACCAGTCAAGGGGGCCACTTATGTGAGCAATGTTCTGATAGCCCTGCGCTATTAGATGATTGCTTACCAGATAGGCACCCTGATAATTGTCAATTGAAATAGAAAGAGGGGCTGAAGCGGGATTTCCTTTGAGATAAACGATCGGCGGACAATGCGGAGGGATAGACTTCTGGACTTGGACCCAATTGTCGCCGACCTCAGGTGCCGCATAGATGATTCCCATCACCTGCTGAGTCATCAGAGACTGGATCAGGGGTTTCATGTTAGTTGCCTCGAAGCTGGGCAACTCTTTTAAAATCAGATCGAGACCGTAGTTTTGAGCCTCAAGGGTGATTCCTTTAAGGGTGGTTGAAATACCTTTGTGCTGCAATCCTGCGAGAACAACCCCCAAAGTTGAACTTTGCTGACGCATCCCCCTGGCGTAAGCGCTTGGCAGGTAGCCCATCTGGTCGATAACGGCCAGGACTTTTTCTCTGGTTGCTGGGGATACATCAACCCGATCATTGAGTACTCGGGAGATAGTCTGAGTCGATACCCCGCAGGCTCGCGCGACATCTTTTATGGTAGCTCTGGGTGGCTGCATAGAATTCCTAATAAGCTATTCCCACTACTCTCCAAGGGCCCTACCAAACGCTGATTTTTTGAAAGTCCTTGGGGAGGCATGGGGTCTAAAATAACAGGCAGAATGGTCTGAAGTTTGGTCCTGGGCAGTGCCTGATTCAAAGCCCGAAAATCTAGCCGAACACGGAATCAGCGGCAAGTATTATATCGAAGCGTGATTTCACATTTTCCTTTTGAGCGTGGCTGACTGGTCTTTTCCCGTTATCGATAACAATAGCATAAAATTACCTATATTCAACCATTTTGTCAACAGAAGCAAAAGGTTCTTCGCTGGAATATCCTCCAGCGATTGAAAATTGTTATATATCATAGAGGATTTTATTAAAGCGGCATACCATGGGGTTAGCATTCATGCTTCATCAATAATGTTTTTCTTGAGTTTACTTAAATATTTGTAATTATATGTATTTTATAAAATTTTTTGCTGAATTTGATTAATAGTTAGTTTTCTTTAGGTAATTGTTGACAAACTTTTATGAGTTAGGTATTAGTTTCGTTAACGATCACGTAATCGATAACGGGACAGCGCGGCACCCATGTCTACCTCCTGACACATTAATCTGTGGGAGAATCGGAATGATTGGATTATCGCAATTCGAAATGTGGTTCGTTACCGGAAGCCAGCATCTGTATGGTGACGAGACACTTCAACAAGTCGCTGTCAACGCAGAGAAAATCGCTTCCTTTCTAAGCCAGTCCAGCCATGTTCCCGTAAAAGTTGTCTTCAAACCCGTCGTCACCGGCAGTCAGGGGATCTCTTCGGTCTGTCTAGAGGCAAATAACAGCCCCGATTGCATCGGCCTGATCTGTTGGATGCACACCTTTTCACCGGCAAAAATGTGGATTGGTGGGCTCTCTTCGCTGCTCAAGCCATTTCTTCACCTGCACACCCAGTTCAATCGTGAGATTCCGTTCAACCAGATCGATATGGATTTTATGAATCTCAACCAGAGTGCGCATGGGGACAGGGAATTCGGGTTTATCGGAACAAGGCTGCAACTGCAGCGAAAAGTAGTGGTCGGTCACTGGCAAGAAACAGCCGTTGCTGCAGAAATAGGGGCCTGGGCACGAGCCGCCTCAGCGCTTCTGGACAGCAGAAAGTGCCGTATTGCCCGTTTCGGAGATAATATGCGAGATGTGGCGGTGACTGAAGGTAACAAAGTCAGTGCCCAGGTAAAGTTCGGTTATGAAGTGCATGGCTTTGGGGTTGGGGACCTTGTCGCATCTATTGGTGGAGTAGAGGAAACTGCCATCGACAGACTGGTTACTGTCTATATGGACACCTATGAAGTGGGAAAAGACCTGCGGGAAACGAAAAGTTTCGCCAAATTGCGTGAGGCTGCCCGTATCGAGTTGGGCCTCAGAATGTTTCTTGAAATCCATGATTGCACAGCATTTACGACCACCTTTGAAGACTTGCACGGCCTCAATCAACTACCGGGTCTTGCGTGCCAGCGGCTGATGGCGGATGGCTATGGCTTTGGTGCAGAAGGCGATTGGAAAACCGCGGCACTCGTTCGGGCTATGAAAGTAATGGGTGCCGGTTTGACCGGTGGGACTTCCTTTATGGAAGACTATACCTATCACATGCCGGAAAATAGCCCAGCCCTGGTGCTTGGCGCCCATATGCTCGAAGTCTGCCCCACTATATCGAAAAGCAAGCCTGCGCTTGAGATTCACCCTCTGTCAATCGGCGGAAAAGCAGATCCAGCCCGCCTTGTATTTTCGGCTCGCTGCGGTCCGGCCTTAAATGCGACAGTGCTGGATATGGGGAATCGTTTCCGGCTGCTGATAAACGAGGTTGAAGTCGTGAATATAGAAGAGCGTATGCCACACTTGCCGGTGGCAAGTGTTTTCTGGGAACCGCAACCAAATTTGAAAGTTTCGGCAGCATCCTGGATTTACGCCGGCGGAGCTCACCATACGAGTTTCAGTCAGGCGGTAACCACGGAACAACTCAAAGATTTCGCTGAAATGACAGGGATTGAATGCCTTGTCATAGATCAAGATACTCAGATTGCTGCGTTCAAAAAAGAACTTCGTCACAACCAACTGTATTATGGCCTCTCTATAAGTAGCTGATTTATTATAACGGCGGACAATATCCATGGACTCCCATTATGTAATCGGACTTGATTACGGTACAGATTCGGTAAGGGCTGTTCTGATAGATACGGGCAGCGGGGAGGAGATCTCCACCGAGGTATTCCATTATCCACGCTGGACTGAAGGTAGATATTGTGAACCGGCCAGCAACCAGTTTCGTCAGCATCCTCTGGATTATCTTGAGGGCTTGAAACATACGATTACAAGTGCCATTTCAAAAGGGCCTCCAGGATGCGCGGAGCGAGTGGCGGCAATCAGTATCGACACCACCGGATCGACTCCTATTGCCATAGATAAAGATGGTGCCGCCCTCTCGCTTCGTCCTGATTTTGCCAATAATCCCAATGCGATGTTTATCCTCTGGAAAGATCACACTGCGGTTGCAGAGGCGGACGAGATAAATCAGGTAGCCCGGACCTGGGGCGGCATCGATTTCACCCGCTATGTCGGCGGCGTCTATTCATCCGAATGGTTTTACGCGAAAATACTGCACATTCTTCGCCATGACGAGAAGGTACGCAGAGAGGCGTACAGTTGGGTTGAGCATTGCGATTGGCTGCCGGCCGTTCTGTGTGGAACAACCGCACCGCAAGAGTTAAAGCGGGGCGTCTGTGCCGCCGGCCACAAGGCGCTGTGGCATGAAAGCTGGGGCGGGTTGCCCAGCGAAGATTTCTTTCAAAGTCTGGACCCCCTGCTGACTGGACTCAGAGAGCGATTGTTCACCAAGACATATACAGCGGATCAGAAAGCTGGAAGGTTGACTGATGAGTGGGCGGCGGAGTTTGGGTTGCCCTCGGGGATACCGGTCGGCATCGGTGCCTTTGATGCACATATGGGTGCCGTTGGGGGTGGAATCAAGCCGTACAGCTATGTCAGGGTGATCGGAACCTCGACCTGTGACATGCTCATTGCACCGCCCCATGAGATGGGCGATACGGTGGTGAGCGGGATTTGCGGCCAGGTCGAAGGCTCGATAATTCCTGGGATGATCGGCA
This sequence comes from Desulfobulbaceae bacterium, assembly GCA_024640625.1. Classification (GTDB taxonomy): domain Bacteria; phylum Desulfobacterota; class Desulfobulbia; order Desulfobulbales; family Desulfocapsaceae; genus JABDQA01. The sequence continues at coordinate 9,083 of JAHEER010000021.1, read as the reverse complement.
TGGAGGCGGGCCAGTCCGCCTTTGGCGATGTTTTCGCCTGGTTTCGGGATTTATTACTGTGGCCGTCTCAGATGTTGATTGAGGACAGTGGAGTAGACCGAAAAACGGCTGAACTCCTGGTCGGTGAACTGCAGCAGGGATTATTGCCGTCGTTGAGTAAGGCGGCGGAAGCAGCACCCGTGCATGACAACGGCGTGATAGCCCTGGATTGGCTCAACGGCCGTCGAACACCCGATGCCAACCAGGCTCTCAAAAGTGCAATAACCGGACTTAGCCTCGGAAGTGATGCGCCACGTATTTTTCGTGCACTCGTCGAGGCCACCGCATTCGGAAGTAAGGCGATAGTCGAAAGATTTCTGGCCGAAGGAATTCAGATCAACGAGGTCATAGCCATCGGCGGAGTCGCCAGGAAATCACCTTTCGCCATGAAGACCCTCGCCAATGTTCTGAACATGGAAATAAAGGTCGCTCGAAGTGATCAGACGGTAGCGCTGGGAGCTGCAATGTTTGCCGCGGTCGTTGGGGGAGTATTTCCTGACATCTTTACAGCGCAGGAGAAAATGGCATGCGGTATCGAGGCGGTATACAAACCCAGTCCGGAACACTTTGACCATTACCAGTTGCTATATGAAAAATATAAGGAAATCGGCGCCTTCGTGGAAAACAAGCTTACCTGATATGACAATGAATCCTTGCACATCACTGCAAGAGCAGGCTTGTGAGTGCAATCGCCAGATTTCTGAACCAGGCCTGGCCATCAATATACTCGGCACTGTCAATGATTTTGATCAAGGGCGAGATGCGTCGTCATTATCCCTGGCGAGCGTTGTGATAAATTTGTACGACCCGCAGTATCAGGCAATTACGGTTTCGCGCTGAGTGGACCGGCTAAGCGGTTGCAGAGGATCACTTCATTTTCTTTGCAGCTATTTCGATTCTCGACGAACTCTAATATGGAGGAGTATCATGAAAAAATTGCTTCAAGTTGTTGCCTGTATTGTTTGTGCCTGCATGATGATTGCAGGCTCGGCGCTGGCCAAAGACAAGATTGTGGTCGGTTTCTCTCAAATTGGCGCCGAGAGCGCCTGGCGTGTGGCAAATACCGATTCGATCGTCTCTGAAGCAAAAAGTCGTCCGAATATCGAGTTGAAATTCTCGGATGCGCAGCAGAAACAGGAGAACCAGATCAAGGCCATTCGCAGTTTTATCTCACAGGGGGTCGATGTTATCGCCTTCTCCCCGGTAGTCGAGACTGGCTGGGAGCCGGTACTGAAAGAAGCGAAACGGGCGGGGATACCCGTTATCCTGTCTGACCGGGCGGTCGATGTGCAGGACGACAGCTTGTGGGTCACCTTCATGGGATCTGACTTCGTCGAGGAAGGAAGACGGGCCGGCAACTGGCTCATGGAAAATTACGATCGCCTGAAAAACCCGGACAAGAGCAGCGATGTTGTCAATGTCGTAGAACTGCAGGGAACTGTTGGTTCGGCACCGGCTATTGATCGCAAGGTCGGTTTTGCCGAGGTAACTGAGGGCTCTGCTTTCAAAATCATCAAATCTCAGAGCGGCGATTTTACCCGGGCGAAGGGTAAGGAAGTAATGGAGGCTTTTCTGAAGTCTGAAGGCGACAAGATCGACGTGCTGTATGCCCATAATGACGATATGGCGCTGGGCGCTATTCAGGCTATTGAGGAGTATGGCTTGAAGCCGGGCAAAGATATCATCATCGTTTCTATTGACGCAGTGCGCGGTGCTTTTGAGGCAATGATCGAAGGTAAAATCAATTGCACCGTAGAGTGCAGCCCATTGCTGGGACCGCAGCTTTTCGACGCGGTGGAGGATTTGATGGCCGGCAAGGAGCTGCCCAAGCGCATTGTGACCAACGAGGGGGTTTTCCCTGCTGAAGTTGCTGAAGAAACCTTACCGACCAGAAAATATTAATATGCAGCACCGGATTTTCTGGTGGAGCAGATCCAGATGGATCGGAACAACGTACTGATCGACATCAAGAGGGTGAGCAAGTCCTTTCCGGGCGTGCTCGCCCTCGATCAGGTGGACTTCCGCCTGCGACGAGGTGAGGTACACGGTTTGATGGGGGAAAACGGGGCTGGCAAGTCTACCCTCATCAAAGTGTTGACCGGTCTTTACCAAAGGGACGACGGAGAGATTTTATTTGAGGGAGAACCATTTTCCCTGTCTTCACCTCAAGAGGCGGCTGTTCATGGTCTCAGCACCCTTTACCAGGAAATCAACCTGATCCCGGCGCTTTCAGTTGCCGAAAACATCTATATCGGGCGTGAACCCATGCGCTTGGGGCGCATTGACTGGAAACAAATCAATGGCGATGCCCGCCAGGCCATACGCAGACTCGATCTTGACATCGATGTCACCCAGCCGGTGTCCTCCTATTCTGTGGCCATTCAACAACTCGTCGCCATTACCCGGTCTTTGGAAATCTCGGCAAAAGTTTTGATTCTCGATGAACCGACCTCGAGTCTGGATCTGGCCGAAGTCGCTCAACTCTTCAAAGTGATAAGGAAGCTCAAGGAAGATGGTATCGGAATTCTGTTCGTTACTCATTTTATTGATCAGGTTTACGAGATAACAGACCGGATAACGGTGCTCAGAAATGGTGCGTTCATCGGTGAATATGAAACGAATAAGTTGCCCAGGATCGAGTTGATCGCCCACATGCTCGGCAAGGACCCCGAAACCTTTTCCCTGGAACAGACGGCCGAAAAAACGAAGCAGGAAAAGGCGAAGGCAGGACAAACGTTGCTTGAAGTCAAGCAACTCGAGCGCAAAGGTTCGATGACGGCCTTTGATCTCGCCATCAATAAAGGAGAGGTCCTGGGGCTGGCGGGACTGCTCGGCTCCGGCCGCACCGAAACGGCACGTCTGCTCTTCGGAATAGATAGGTCCACCGGGGGAAGCATTAGGCTGGAAGGTGAGGAGACCGTCATTTCATCACCTCGCAAGGCGATCAGCCATTTATTCGCTTTTTGCCCCGAAAATCGCAAAGAAGAAGGGATTATCGAAGACCTGACCGTTCGGGAAAATATCATTCTTGCCCTGCAGGCAAGGCAGGGCATTTTCCGCCCACTTTCCGGCAGACGGCAGAGCGAGATTGCTGAGAAATACATCGAACTGCTTGATATCAAGACGCCTTCTGATTCACAAGCAGTCAAAAACCTTAGTGGCGGGAATCAGCAGAAAGTCATTATTGCTCGTTGGCTAGCCACTGAACCCCGTTTTTTGATCCTTGATGAACCGACCAGAGGCATTGATGTCGGAGCGAAGGCTGAGATCCAAAAATTGATTCTCGGTCTTAGCGAGGATGGACTGGCAATCCTTTTCATCAGTTCTGAGCTTGAAGAGGTGATTGCCTGCTGCGATCGAATTGCCGTATTGAGGGACAGAAAGATTCTTTCAGAATTATCCGGTGAGGCTAAGGAAGAGGCCACTATCATGCAGGTTATTGCCAGCAAGGATGTGAACCCATGAATCAGGTTCAATGGCTTAGAAGCGAAAATTTTCAGAGAATGCTGTGGCCCCTGATGGCGCTGGTCGGTATTCTGCTGTTCAACCTGTTTTTTACTCCGGGTTTCTTTCACATTGAGATAAAAGATGGCCGCTTTTTCGGGTCATTGGTTGATATAGCCAATAGAGCGGCTCCGGTAATGCTGCTTGCCATCGGAATGACGCTGGTCTTCGCCACCGGTGGAGTCGATCTGTCTGTCGGCGCAGTCATGGCAATCAGCGGAGCAATTGCCGCAACGGTTATCCGGCCCGATTATGTCAAAGGGGTACTTGAGTACGGAGAGGTGCAGTCACTTTTCCTCGTTCTGTCCATTCCTTTGTTTTTCTCGCTGCTGGCTGGTCTATGGAATGGCTTACTGGTTGCTGTTATCGGTATCCAGCCGATCATAGCTACGCTGATTTTGATGGTGGCCGGTCGGGGCATTGCCCAACTGATCACCCAGGGACAAATCGTCGTTTTCATCCACGAACCATTCCAGTACATCGGTTCAGGCTTTTTGTTTGGTTTGCCATTCCCGATTATCCTTGTCCTGCTCACTTTCACGGTGACCTATCTGCTGACCCGTCGAACCGGACTAGGTCTGTTTATCGAAGCAATAGGAGCGAACAGTGTAGCCAGTCGTTTTATGGGTATCCGGGAGCGTTTGATCACTCTGTCAGTTTACATTTTTTCCGGTTTCTGCGCCGGGCTCGCAGGGCTGATTGTCTGTGCCGACATCAAAGCAGCCGATGCCAATAACGCCGGCCTTTTTCTCGAACTCGACGCCATTGCAGCAGTGATTATCGGTGGAACCATGTGGGGAGGGCGATTCACGATCTTCGGCTCAATCGTCGGCACACTTATAATCCAGAGCCTTACAACCACCATTCTCACCAGAGGTGTCGCTCCGGAGGTGACCCTCGTATTCAAAGCGTTTGTTATTATCCTGGTCGCACTGATTCAGTCAGAAAAGTTTCGCCGGCTCTTTTCGGGCCGGATGGCGCGTAAAAAGGTGCCGGCATCATGAAACTGCGCTTGAATCAAAAAAATATCCCGCTGCTGGCAACCATCGCCGTGTTTCTTCTCATTTACCTGGCCGGGTCTGTCCTCTATTCTAATTTTTTCTCGCTGCGCGTTTTTGTAAACCTGTTTATCGATAACGCCTTCGTTGGTGTTATCGCAATCGGCATGACGTTTGTCATCATTTCCGGCGGTATCGATCTTTCGGTTGGATCAGTGGTTGCCTTCATCGGTGTACTGGCAGCGAAAATGATGCATGACTTTGGTGTCCATCCCCTTCTCGCTTTCAGCATCTGCCTCGGGTTGGGAGCGATGTTCGGCATGATAATGGGTAGTCTGATTCATTTTTTTGAACTGCCTCCTTTTCTCGTCACATTGGTGGGAATGTTTCTGGCGCGGGGCCTGGCGTTTCTGGTCAGTCTCAATGCGATCCCAATCAAGCATCCGGCCGTAAACGCCATTATCGATTTTGGTATTCCACTGGGATTTCGGGCCTGGCTGCCGGCTACCGCAATGATTTTTATCGCCGTTACCCTGGTAGGCATCTATCTTCAACACTTTACCCGTTTTGGCCGCAACACCTACGCCATTGGCAGCAGCGAGCAGTCGGCGATTCTCATGGGTCTCCCAGTTGGCCGGACCAAGATTCTTGTTTATACATTCAACGGTCTGCTCAGCGCCCTGGCCGGTGTTGTCTACTCGCTCTACACTTCATCTGGCTACCCTCTTGCCTGTGTGGGGCTTGAGCTGGATGTCATTGCAGCGGTGGTGATCGGAGGAACGCTGTTAAGCGGGGGCTCAGGCTATGTAGCAGGGACTTTAATTGGCGTTCTCATTCTCGGTCTGATTCAGACCTTTATTACGTTTCAGGGAACTTTGAGTTCCTGGTGGACGAAGATTGTCATAGGGGTTCTGCTCTTCATCTTCATTCTCCTGCAGCGGTATTTGTCCAAAGCCGGCGCAGGAAAATAAAGCAAAATAAAATGGTATTTCAAGCACTTCAATGGTTCAATACCAATAGTGCGAATATGTGTCACAACCTAGAGGATCTTAGTATTTTCTAAAAAAGTTCGGTAAGGACAACACATGAAAACACGAAAACTCGGAAAACAAGGTTTTACTATCAGCGAGGTGGGGCTGGGCTGCTGGCAATTTGGTGGCGACTTTGGGGAGATGAAGGAAGAAACTGCGATCTCCATCATGAAGACCGCCGTAGAAAATGGAGTAAATTTCTTCGATACCGCAAATGTTTATGGGGCGGGAAAAAGCGAGGAACTCATCGGCCGTTTTCTGAAGGAGTGTGACTCACCCGTTGTGGTGGCGACCAAGTTCGGCCGTGGTGACGGTGTATATCCTAATAACTACTCGGAAAGTATTTTATTGCAATCCATTGAAGCATCACTGAAAAGGCTTGGGACCGATACGATTGATTTACTCCAGCTCCACTGCATTCCAACCGAGGTGCTTCGCCAAGGAGATGTCTTTAATTGGTTGAGGCGTGCGCAGCAGAACGGACTCATCAGGCACTTCGGTGCAAGTGTTGAAACGGTGGAAGAGGGGCTCATCTGCTTGGAACAGGATGGTCTGCTGTCGCTTCAGGTTATCTTCAATATCTTCCGGCAGAAAATGGTGAGTGAACTGCTACCTCAGGCCAAGGCGCGTGGTTTGGGTATTATTGCGCGGCTGCCACTTGCCAGCGGATTGCTTTCCGGCAAGTTCACACGCCAAACGACCTTCAGGCCAACAGACCATAGAAATTACAATCGTGACGGTGCAAGCTTTAATGTAGGAGAAACCTTTGCCGGTTTGCCCTTTACGAAGGGACTTGAACTTGTTGAAATGATAAAGAAGATGCTTCCTGGTGATATCTCCATGGCACAATTGGCGTTGCGATGGATACTTGACCATGACGCCGTATCAGTGGTCATACCTGGAGCGAGTTCAGCGGCGCAGGTGAAGACAAACGCTGACAGTTCGAATCTGGAGCAAATTCCTGAAGCCTTGTATAAGAATTTACAAAATCTATACGATGAACAAATTCATGCACATATCCGCGGGCCATATTAAAATATCCACTAGGCAAGGGCATTGGATGTAAAAGGCGTTTAATAATCTAGAATATCTCCAGTAATTAATCCGACCCTCAAGCTCGCACACTTAAAAGAAAACTGACCGCGTTAAAAGAGTCTATTAAGGTCTTCAGGTGTTAGATCGCTGAGCCTCTCTACAATTAGATCGGCATCTGCGAGTTCTTCTTGAGAATGGGTTGGGCATACGGCCACGTATTTCATGCCACCGCGTTTCGCCGCTTCTATGCCGACTCGTGCATCCTCAATGACCAGACAGTCCAGGGGGGCAACTCAAGATGTGTAGCTGCCAGCAGGAACGTTGCGGGGTCTGGTTTTCCCGAAAAAGCCGATCCTGAAACCAGAGCCTGGAAATGTTTTTAACTGCAGAATACGGTTTAAAAACTAACTTTCGATCCGGCAGTATCCATAGCAATGACGATCATTGAGCGTATGAGTTCAGGAAAAAAGGTAAATAGTTTCGATTCTATATTTAATTCTTTTCCAGTAGGGGGCCCGGGTTGCCTTTTTCTGATTATGCTGCGCTCATTATCTGGTAATTAGGACAGGAGGGAGTGTTTTAAATTCGAGGTAGGGAATTTATGACAATGTGCAGCTAGACTGATCAATTAGGGTCAGCCTTGTAGATAATTAGCAGAGGCCTTACCATGTGATCGTGCTCTGTTCAGGAATCCTTAATAGTTTCTGACGACAAATAGAAAAAAGCAGATAACGTGTGGGAGTCATCAGGTAAAGAGCATCGTTAAACTACCATTTTTCCTGCAATGAGTAACAGCCAAGCGCTTAATTTTTCGTCGGTCTACGACGAGTTCTATAATAAAATTCTCCATTATTTGAAGCGACTGGTTGGCGAGTTCGAAGCAGAAGAAGTAGCTCAGATAGCATTTGAGAAAATCAGTAGAAATCTGAGCTCATTCAAGGGTGATTCGAAACTATCCACCTGGGTCTACAGAGTAGCGACGAACACAGCCTTGGACAGATTAAAATCCCAGTCATTCAAATATTCCTTTGCCGGTCCACTGGCACCTCTACCCATAAATGTACCCGAAGCAGAAAAACCTGTTTCCAGCACCAGCCGCACACTGGACTCTCCAGACAAAAAAGTTATCCAGAATGAAATGAGTGAATGTGTGCGAGAATTTGTAGACAGGCTACCGCCTGACTACCGGACCATTATCGTCCTGAAAGATTTTGCAGGGCTCACGAATAAAGAAATTGCAGAGGTACTTGAAATATCACTTGATAGTGCCAAGATCAGGCTTCATAGAGCAAGAAAACAATTGAAGGAACGCCTTGCTGCAGGTTGTGATTTTTACGTTGATGAGCGAAGTGTGCTCGCTTGTGACCGCAAACAGCCTACTCCCAGGAAATAGTTCCACCTCTCTCACTCCCAGATCATTTTTTCATCTCCGATAAGACCTAGTTGTCAATCATAGGTCAGTGCTTCCATATTTTATTCAGTGATGGTGTATCCATTTTCTCTGGCACTCGTCAGTATTAGTAAAAGTGCGAATCAAGCGCTGGTTTAATGAAACACAAAAGGAGGTTACAAAAATGTCAGGATATCAGTTTTGTGAAGGTTCTTGGTGGATCTTCCCCTGCGACATTTGTTTCAAGGACAGCAAAGTAATTCCCATTTCTCCATCTGTAAAAGTGGCTCAGCCAACTAATACCGAACCAAGCTCTACTACCGTGACTAAGCCCAACAAGCGCGTACCGAGATTGTTAAAAGTGGCAGGCTGAATCAATAGGTGGTCAGGATACAAAAGACTTTGGCGCCTGTGTAAATTTGGCGCCGTAATAATTGGTAGGTCTTCAAATCGACAATAGTCTTTACATGGAGGGCAATACAATGAAATTGAAGAGCAGAAGGTTAGATCAAGAAACTCAATTATTGGTAGGTATTAGTGCAGCGGTCGCTTCTGGCTGTATTCCATGCCTCGAAAAGATGGCAGAAACAGCCAGCAAGGCCGGTATTGATCCTAAAAAAATAAGAGAATCTGCTATAATTGGGCAGTTCGTCAAAGATCAACCAGCACACCACATGAAGGAAGCTGCCGATAAATTATTGGGAGTCCATCTTCAAAGATTCAGAACACAATCAGATTGCCCTATTGACGCTGAGAGAAAAGAAGGAGGTGGTTGCGCTTGTGAATTAGATAACGAGAATGAATCTTGCGGTTGTATGGCCTAAAAGATTTTAAGAGGTTTGCGAACAAAGAAAGATTAGATTAGCAGGTCAAATTTTGCCAGAGGACATCTCTCAGATATCGACATATCACAAGGACTTGAAATATCTGTCATAATGTCTGCCCCTGGTCATTCAAAATCTGACTTCTCTGTATATCTGCTTACGTGTGAGAAGATCCGTTTATATCCCTAGAATTATTGCAGCTCCATACAGAAATATGGCGGCGACAAGATACATTACCGCCACATACGGCCAGTTCAAAACA
>JAHEER010000083.1 GCA_024640625.1 Desulfobulbaceae bacterium | reverse complement strand
GACCTTTCAAAGACAGTACCCGTGTTATCGCTGCCGTCAATGTCGTCTTGCCATGATCGATATGACCTATCGTTCCTACATTCACATGCGGCTTCGTCCGCTCGAATTTCTCCTTTGACATCGTCTTTCCTCAATACTGAATGGATCTAAATCCCTCTGATTTTCCTAATTATCTTGTCCGCCTTTGCTTGTGGCACCACATCATACTCCAAAAACTGCATGGTAAAATGGGCTCGTCCCTGGGTCGCCGACCTCAGTGAAGTCGAGTAACCAAACATCTCGGCCAGCGGCACATGGGCCCTGACGATCTGGACGTCGTTCTCTGCCTCAATTCCGGTGACTTTCCCGCGTTTGGAGTTGAGGTCGGCAATCACATCCCCGACATATTCCTCGGGGGTCACCGCTTCCAGATCCATAACCGGCTCCAGCAGAACCGGTTCGGCCTCGGCTCCAGCCTTTCTCAAGGCCATCGACGCCGCCACCCCGAAGGCCATTTCAGTGGAGTCTTCCTCATCGTACGAACCGCCCGTCAAGGTCACTTTAATATCGGTGAGCGGATGGCCGATGAGCGGCCCGGAGTCGAGAGTGTCCTTGACTCCCTTCTCAACGGCAGCGAGGAACATCGATGGGATCGTATCATCGTCAACCTCGCTGCTGAAGACAAAACCACCGCCGCGCTCAAGGGGCTCTATCTTTATGACGACATGCCCGTACTGATGGGCGCCGGTCGTCTGCTCAAAACGACCCTCTGCGGTGACGTTTTGAGTAATCGTCTCTTTGTAGGCTACTTGCGGGGTTCCCACATTGGCGGAAACCTTGAACTCGTTGAGCAGCCTGTGCACGATTATCTCCAGGTGAAGTTCGCCCATCCCCGAGATAATCTTTTGCCCCGTATCCTGATCGGTACTGATCGTGAAAGACGGGTCTTCCAGCGCGATTTTGTCAAGCGTTTCAACCAGCTTGCTCTCATCGGCTTTGCTCTTCGGCTCAATGGCCACGCCGATGACCGGATCTGGAAAATCCATGCTTTCCAGGACCACAAAATCACCGTTTTCACAGAGCGTATCGCCGGTTGTGGTAAACCTGAGTCCGACAATCGCCCCGATGTCTCCAGCCCCGATCGACCTGACTTCCTCGCGCTTGTTGGCGTGAAGTTTTAGAAGCTTGGAGATTTTCTCCTTCTTCTTCTTGACCGGGTTGAAAACTTTATCGCCGACCGAGAGAACCCCCGAGTAAACCCGCACAAAGGCGAGATTCTCGACGAATGAGTCACTCATCAGCTTAAAAACCAGACCGCAGAACTTCTCCTTCGGTCCGGTTTTGCGCTGGACCGGCTCACCCTGCCGGTCAAGCCCTTCCACGAAGCCGATATCCACCGGTGAAGGCAGATATCTGACCACGCTGTCCAACAAAGGCTGGATACCTTTGTTTTTAAAGGCGCTGCCGCACAGAACCGGCACGACGTCAAGCGCCAGAGTGGCCTTTCTCAGTGCACGGTAAATCTCGTCAACCGATACCGGTTTATCGTCAAGATATTTTTCCATGACCCCCTCATCGAAATCGGCCAATTTCTCGAGGAGTGCCATTCGTGCGGCCGTGAATACTTCTTTATAGTGATCAGGAATGGCGGATTCCACCACTTCCTGTCCAAGAGACTGCTCGGAAAAGCCGAGCATTTTCTCTTCTATGAGGTCTATGACCCCGGTAAAATCTGCTTCTTTGCCGACCGGTACCTGCAGGGGGAGCGGATTGGCCCCAAGCCGTTCGGACATCATTTTCAAACACCGTTCAAAATTGGCCCCCGCTCTATCCATCTTATTGATGAAGGCCAATCTCGGGATGGCATACCTGTCGGCCTGCCTCCATACCGTCTCAGACTGGGGCTCAACCCCGCCAACCGCACAGAAGACAGCAATGACGCCATCCAGCACCCTCAGGCTGCGCTCCACCTCGACGGTGAAGTCAACGTGCCCCGGGGTGTCTATGATATTTATTTTATGCTCATTCCAGGTGCAGGTCGTGGCTGCCGAGGTGATCGTGATTCCCCGTTCCTGCTCCTGTTCCATCCAGTCCATGACGGCATTGCCGTCATGAACTTCGCCCATCTTATACGAACGGCCGGTATAATAGAGAATCCGTTCGGTGGTAGTGGTCTTGCCGGCATCGATGTGGGCCATGATGCCGATATTGCGTATGGTCAAAAGTTCCTTTGCAGCTGACATCAACAACCCTCAAATCTTCTCTATTGGTGATTTCAGCTCCTGACCTCAGCAAGACCGACCCTCTTTTCTTACCAGCGGTAGTGGGCGAACGCCTTGTTGGCTTCCGCCATCCGGTGGGTATCGTCTTTCTTCTTTACCGACGCTCCCCGCTCATTGTAAGCATCGAGTAGTTCCGCAGCCAGTTTATCGGACATCGACTTGCCCGAACGGGACTGGGCAAAGCCAATGATCCAGCGAATAGCCAGCGCGTTCCTTCTGGTCTGCCGCACTTCCATGGGCACCTGATAGGTGGCGCCGCCGACACGTCTCGACTTCACCTCAACCCGGGGCCTCACATTCTCCATGGCCTGCTCGAAAACGACCATCGGCTCCTCGTCGGGCACGCGCTGATCAATCAGGTCCATCGCGTCATAGAAGATGCGCCTGGCCAGGCTTTTTTTGCCACGCTGCATCAAACCGTTGGTGAACTTTGACACCAGCACGTTGTTATAACGCGGATCCGGCTCAACTACCCTTTTATCTGCACCTTTTCTACGGGACATAATTCAAATCTCCAGCCTTAATCAGGAAGGCTTTTTGGCACCATATTTCGACCGCCCTTGACGACGATCGGACACGCCCAGGGTGTCAAGCGTGCCGCGCACGACATGGTACCGGACACCGGGAAGGTCTTTTACCCTCCCGCCCCTGATCAGAACAACCGAGTGCTCCTGCAGGTTATGGCCGATGCCCGGGATATAGGAAGTAACCTCAATGCCGTTTGTCAAACGTACCCTGGCGACCTTTCTCAGTGCAGAGTTCGGCTTTTTCGGCGTAGTGGTATAAACCCTGACACATACCCCCCGCTTCTGTGGAGATCCTTTCAGCGCAGGCGTATTGGTCTTCTTGGCAATCTTTTTCCTGCCCTGGCGTACCAGTTGATTAATTGTAGGCATTGCGTTTACTGCTCCTTCTCTTATATCAGATAGTATCTTTCTGGGGGCGCCACAGCGTCAAAAAGACCCAAATATACCGCAGCGCAAGAAAGAATATTTACATCACACCCATTTCAGTGTCAAGCCAAAAATAATTACAGTTCAACTTATTTCACTGCCTCCTGGTTGATTCCGGTCCCGGCAGAAATGAGCCGCCCCATAATCACATTCTCCTTGAGCCCTTTCAGTTCATCCATTTTACCGGCCATGGCGGCGTTGGTCAGAACCTTGGTGGTCTCCTGGAACGAGGCCGCCGAGATAAAACTCTCGGTGGACAGCGAAGCCTTGGTGACGCCAAGCAGCAGCGGTTCGGCCGCCGGCGGTTTGGGCGCCTCGGCGAAGGATCCGCCGGCTGCCATGAATTCACTGCGCTCGGCCATCAGGCGGTCACGCTCGTCCTCAAAGACCCACCATTCAACCTGCTCGCCGATCATGAATTTTGAATCTCCCGAACCGGTAATCATGACCCGACGCAGCATCTGGCGAACGATAACCTCGATGTGCTTGTCGTTGATCTTGACGCCCTGCAGTCGATAGACTTCCTGAATTTCGTTGACCAGGAACTTGGCCAGCTCTTTGATGCCGAGCACGCTGAGAATATCGTTGGGCACGATGGTGCCTTCCATCAGCCGCTCACCGGCCTGCACGTAGTCGCCCTCATGGACAATGATATGTTTCGATTTGGGCACCAGGTATTCCTGGGACTCTCCATACTCCGGAGTGACGATGACACGACGCTTGCCCTTGAGCTCCTTACCGAAACTAACCCGACCGTCGATCTCGGAAATAATCGCCGGTTCCTTGGGCTTGCGTACCTCGAAGAGCTCGGCAACCCGGGGCAGACCTCCAGTGATGTCTTTCGTTTTGGAGGTTTCCCTCGGAATCTTGCCGACGATGGTACCGGCTTCGATTTCTTTGCCGTCCTCGACGGTAATGATCGACCCGACCGGCAGGCTGTAGCGGGCAAAAATCTCAGAGTCGGGCAATTTCAAAGTCTTGCCCCGCTCTCCTTTGACAGAGACGCGGGGATTGAGCTGCGGTCCTCCGGTGGAATGGACGATCACCTTAGAGGATTTACCGGTCACCGGATCAACCTTTTCCTGCATGGTTATGCCTTCCTCGATGTCACCATATTTGATGATACCGCCGACTTCAGCCACGATCGGAATGGTATAGGCATCCCAATCCGCAAGGATGGTGCCCGAGTCCAGTGTGGACCACTCGTTGACCAGAACCTGGGCGCCATAGTTGACCTTAAACCGTTCGCGTTCGCGGATTTTGGCCTTCTTGATCACCTCTCCCTTATCCCGCACCACAACCTCGCCACTCGGTGACATCTCTATGTCGATGTTCTTGGAGCCGAGCTTGATGCCTTCGAGGTGTTTGGTGAAATCCTGTTCATCGAGGGTGACGATCTCGGCATTGCGGTTCATGACGATTTTGATACCCGCGGCGTTCTCGACATGATGCATATTCTTGAACGCCACAACTCCACCGAGTTGGGTGACCAGTTCGGCCTGTTCGACGGCCCTGCTGGCAGTACCGCCGATATGGAAGGTACGCATGGTGAGCTGGGTGCCCGGTTCACCAATGGACTGGGCGGCGATAACACCGATGGCCTCGCCGATGTTCACCATGTGCCCCCGCCCCAGATCGCGGCCGTAACATTTGGCGCAGACGCCCCGACGCGATCGGCAGGTGAGCACCGACCGGATGGTAACTCGGTCGATACCTGCGGCTTCGATCTTCTCGACCACCGACTCGGTAATCTCTTCGCCGCTGGCGATGATGATTTCCTCCTCAGAAAAAGGATCGTGGACATCGTCGAGAGCCACACGGCCGAGAATACGCTCACCGATGGGCACGATTATCTCGCCGCCATCCATCAGCGGTTCGGCGATGATGCCGTCCAATGTCCGACAATCGGTCTCGACAATGGTCGACTCCTGAGCCACATCGACCAGACGCCTGGTGAGATAACCGGAGTTGGCGGTCTTCAGGGCCGTATCGGCCAGACCCTTACGGGCGCCGTGGGTTGAAATGAAGTACTCGAGCACTCCGAGCCCCTCCCTGAAGTTGGCCTTGATCGGCGTCTCGATAATCTCGCCGGACGGCTTGGCCATCAGACCACGCATGCCGGCCAGCTGGCGGATCTGGTCCCTGGAGCCCCTGGCTCCTGAGTCGGCCATGATAAAGATGGAATTGAAGCTGGGCGCATCGACCAGTTTGTTCTCCTTGTCGCGTACATAGTCGACCTCGATTTCGCCCATCATTTCGTTGGCCACATCCTCGGTGGCCTTGGACCAGATATCGACGACCTTGTTGTATTTCTCACCCGAGGTGATCAGACCATCCGAATATTGCTGTTCTACGTCGGCGACCTCGGTCTCGGCCTTCTCCACCATGTCTTCCTTGGCCAGTGGAATCTTCATGTCGTTGATGCAGATGGAGATACCGGCCCGGGTGGCGTACTCGTAGCCAATATCTTTAAGCCTGTCGGTGAGGATGACTGTATCCTTGGTACCGGCATAGCGGTAGGTGAAGTCGATCAGTTTAGCCAGGGCTTTTTTCTTCAATACCTGATTGACTACCTCGAAGGGTAACTTCTCGGGCAGCAGCTCACCAATGATAACCCGGCCCATGGTGGTTTCCACGATCTTGCCGTCCCTGCGCACCTTGATCCTGGCCTGCAGATCCACCTCGCCATGATCGTAAGCAATCCGTGCTTCCGCAACATCGGCAAACATCTTGCCCTCACCGGGGACATTTATTCGTTCTCTGGTCATATAATAGAGACCAAGAATGATATCCTGGGAGGGGATGATAATTGGTTCGCCGTTGGCCGGGGACAAGATGTTGTTGGTGGACATCATCAAGACCCTGGCCTCGACTTGGGCTTCCACTGACAGCGGTACGTGAACGGCCATCTGATCGCCGTCAAAATCGGCGTTAAAGGCTGAGCAGACCAGCGGGTGCAGCTGGATGGCCTTGCCCTCGATGAGTACCGCTTCGAAGGCCTGCATGCCAAGACGATGAAGGGTCGGCGCCCGGTTGAGGATAACCGGATATTCGGTAACCACCTCATCGAGCACATCCCAGACCTCCTTCACCCCTTTTTCCACCATTTTTCTGGCGCTCTTGATGGTGGTCACATAGCCGCGTCGCTCAAGCTTGTTGTAGATGAACGGTTTGAACAACTCCAGGGCCATCTTCTTAGGGAGACCGCACTGATGGAGGCGCAGGGTGGGGCCGACGACAATGACCGAACGGCCCGAATAGTCGACGCGCTTGCCGAGCAGGTTCTGGCGGAAACGTCCCTGCTTACCCTTGAGCATATCGGCCAGCGATTTCAGCGGCCGCTTGTTGGCACCGGTGATCACCCGGCCTCGACGGCCGTTGTCAAACAAGACGTCAACCGCTTCCTGAAGCATGCGCTTTTCGTTGCGAATGATGATATCGGGTGCATCCAGCTCCAGCAGCCGCTTGAGGCGATTATTGCGATTAATCACCCGGCGGTAGAGATCATTGAGGTCGGAAGTAGCGAAACGTCCGCCTTCCAGTGGTACCAGCGGTCTCAGGTCGGGCGGCAAGACTGGGATTACTTCAAGAATCATCCATTCAGGCTGATTGCCCGACTCGATAAAGGCCTCGATGACGTGCAGACGTTTACCCAGCTTCTGGCGCTTGGTCTGGGAACCGGTGGTCCCCATTTCGGCCCGCAACTCTTTTGAAAGTTCGGCCAGGTCCTGGGAGGCGAGCAACTCACGGATCGCCTCGGCACCAATTCCCACTTTGAACTGGCCCGGGTAGTCCTCTCGAGCCTTGCGGTATTTCTCTTCGGACAACAAGGTTCCTTTGGGAATGTCCTCGGTCTCGGATTCAACCACCGCGTATTGCTCGAAATAGAGAATGCGCTCGAGCTGTTTGAGCGTCATATCAAGGACGGCGCCGATCTTGGACGGCAAACTCTTGAGGAACCAAATGTGGGCCACCGGGGCGGCCAACTTGATGTGGCCGAGCCGTTCACGGCGCACCTTGGATTGGATTACTTCTACGCCGCATTTCTCGCAGACCACACCGCGGTGCTTCATGCGCTTGTATTTGCCGCAATTGCACTCGAAGTCTTTGACTGGACCAAAAATCTTGGCGCAGAACAGGCCGTCCCGTTCCGGTTTGAAGGTCCGGTAGTTGATGGTCTCCGGCTTTTTGACCTCACCATGTGACCAATCGAGAATTTTGTCCGGCGAAGCAAGAGAAATCTTCACCGCTTTAAATTTGGTTGGAGCCTTCGGTTTTTGAAAAAAATTGAATAACTCTTCCACGAGTTCACCTCTGCTTCAAATTTTTATGCCCGTAAACTTCTGCGGGTCTTGAAGAGCTGGTTAAGTTTTGAGCAATGGACGGGCGCTATACCTCCCGTTATTCCTCAATGAGCTCCATATTCAGACACAGTCCCTGCAGTTCCTTGACCAGTACGTGGAACGATTCGGGCAGGCCGGTAGCCAGGAAGTTGTCTCCCTTGACGATACGTTCGTACATCTGGGTACGCCCCTCAACGTCGTCCGATTTGGCGGTCAGAAACTCTTTCAGCGTATAGGCCGCGCCATAGGCCTCCATAGCCCAGACCTCCATCTCGCCGAGGCGCTGGCCGCCAAACTGGGCTTTGCCGCCCAGCGGCTGCTGGGTAACCAGCGAATATGGTCCTGTGGAGCGGGCATGAATCTTGTTGTCCACCAGGTGATGGAGCTTCAGCATATACATGGCGCCGACGGTAACCATATTGGCAAAGGGCTCACCGGTGAGACCGTCATAGAGCTGCACCTGGCCTACTTCATCGACGCCTGCCTCGATGAGCAGGGCACGAATGTCAGCTTCTTCGGCCCCATCAAACACCGGGGTGGACATATGCAGTCCCTCCTGATGCTCCCGAGCCCATTCGATCAGCTCTTCGTCAGTCACCCCTTTGGTGATGGCGTTGTATTCATCCTTGGAATAGACCGCCTTGAGCTTTTTCTTGATCACTGCCGCCGCTTGCTGGCGGGCCATCTCCCCGAGTTGCTCGCCCAGCTTCCTGGCCGCGTAGCCGAGGTGGGTCTCAAGTACCTGGCCGACGTTCATACGCGACGGCACCCCAAGCGGGTTGAGCACGATATCGACCGTCGTACCATCGGCAAAATAGGGCATGTCCTCTTCCGGAAGCAGACAGGAAACAACCCCCTTGTTGCCGTGGCGGCCAGCCATCTTGTCCCCGACTGAAAGCTTACGCTTGGTGGCCACATAGACCTTAACCATTTTGACCACGCCGGGAGGCAGGTCGTCGCCTTTCTTCAGCCGCTCGATGATACCGTCGTATCTCTCGCTGATCAGACTCGCCTGGCGCTCATAACGGCCGTAAATATCCTCTATCTTGTCGAGGTATTTTGCCCGTTGGGAGAAATCGAGCGAACGCAAGCCATGGAAACCGACCTGCTCAGCCAACTCAGCCTTAAATTTTTTACCGAGCTTGACCAGAACCGTGCCGTCCTTGGCGGCGACATCCTGCTTGACGGTTTTCTTGTCGAGTATTTTGCCCACCTCGCGGCAGACACCGCGTTTGAGGCTGGCAAGTTCGTCAAGCTTGTCCTGGTTGAGCCTTTCGATCTCCACGTCCTCGATCATCAGAGAGCGCTCGTCCTTGTCGACCCCTTTGCGTGAAAAAACTTTGGCGTCGATGACCACCCCTTCGACTCCCGGCGGAACCCGAAGTGATGAATCTTTGACATCCTGGGCTTTTTCACCGAAAATCGCCCGCAGCAGCTTCTCTTCTGGCGAGAGCACCGTCTCACCCTTAGGGGTTACCTTGCCTACCAGGGTATCGCCGGCCCGGACATCGGCACCTATCCTGACAATCCCTGACTCGTCCAGGTTGCGCAAGGTATCTTCACTGACATTGGGAATGTCGCGGGTGATTTCTTCCTTGCCCAGCTTGGTGTCCCGAGCCATGGTTTCGAACACCTCGATATGCAGTGAAGTAAAGGCATCCTGCTTGAGGAGCCGCTCGTTTACCAGAATTGAATCCTCGAAGTTGAAACCGCGCCAGGGCATAAAGGCAATGGTGACGTTCTTGCCCAGAGCCAATTCACCCTTGTCGCAGGACGGGCCGTCGGCCAGCACGGTACCCAGTTGCACACGGGTATGCGGCTTGACCAGAGGTTTCTGGTTAAAACAGGTGTTCTGGTTTGATTTTTTATATTTTTCGAGGCGGTAGACCGCTACTCCGGTCTCGGAACCGTCAACGCCGGGCTCGTCATAGCAGACAACGATACGGTTGGCATCGACTTCTTCAACCACGCCGTCCCCGGCAGCCAGCAGACAGGCGCCGGAATCCCTGGCCACGTAACGCTCCATTCCGGTACCGACCAGCGGTGCGGCGGTGCGCATCAGGGGTACGGCCTGACGCTGCATGTTGGAGCCCATCAAGGCCCGGTTGGCGTCGTCGTTTTCCAGGAAGGGAATCAGCGAAGCGGCCACACTGACCAGCTGATTGGGAGCAATATCCATGTAGGTGATACTGTCGGCGTTGGTGGTGATAACCTCGCCGTCCTCCCTGGCGATCAACGTCTCCGGGATAATACGATGTTTGCCGTCGACCGGCGTCAGGGCCGGAGCGATATAATTGTTCTGCTCCTGGAGGGCGCTCAAGTAATTGATCTCCTTGTCATAGACAATCCGATCACCGACTTTGCGGTAGGGGGTTTCTATAAACCCATAAGGGTTGACCCGGGCGTAAGTAGCCAGGGAGACGATGAGACCGATGTTGGGACCTTCCGGGGTTTCCACTGGACAGATCCTGCCGTAATGGGTGGGATGTACGTCACGAACCTCGAAGCCCGCCCGTTCGCGGGAAAGACCTCCCGGCCCGAGGGCGGAAAGACGCCGCTTGTGGGTAACCTCGGAAAGAGGATTAGTCTGATCCATGAACTGAGAGAGCTGGCTGGTGCCGAAAAACTCCTTGATGGCCGCTGAGATCGGTTTGGGGTTGACCAGATCGTGGGGCATGAGAGTCTCCACGTCCTGCAGGGTCATGCGCTCCTTAATGGCCCGCTCCATGCGGACCAGCCCCATCCTGTACTGGTTTTCCACCAGTTCGCCAACGGTGCGGACCCTTCGATTGCCCAGGTGGTCGATATCGTCTACGGTTCCCTGGCTGTCTTTGAGACGCACCAGGTATTTCACCGATTCGACGATGTCTTCCTTGGTCAGCGCCCGCTGGGAGATGTCCACCTCGAGGCCGAGCCTGGCGTTGATCTTGTAGCGGCCGACCTCGGAGAGATCGTAAAGCTCCGGGTTGAAAAACAGGTTCTGGAAAAAGCTCTCAGCCACTTCCGGTGTCGGAGGGCTTGACGGCCGCAACCGGCGATAAATCTCCAACAGCGCCTCTTCGGTCGAACTGACTTTGTCGACAGCCAAAGTTTTCCTGAAGGATTCAGAATATTTCACTCCGTCAATGCCGAGCACCTTAAACTCCTTGATCTTGGCTTCGCCAAGGGTGTCGAGCAGTGATTCGGTAATTTCGGTATTGTGCAAAACCAGCGGCTGCTCCTCGCTTGGATCGGCGATATCGTGGCTGATAACCTTGCCGATAAGCGCCTCGGGCGAGATTTTCATGAACTCGATGCCCGCCGCCTCGATTTTACGGCACATGGCCCGGGAGATTTTCCGACCTTTCTTGCCCAGCACCTCTCCGTCCTTGGGGTTGATCAGATCGAACTCCAAGCGGGTTCCAAAGGCGGTCTCCTCATCATAGCTGATTAGATAGCCGTCTTTCTGTTTTTTTATCGTGGAGATCGGATAGAAATGTTCCAGCAGTTCGGTGCCGTTGTAGCCCAGCGCTTTTAACAGGGTGGTAACCGGGAATTTACGTCGCCGGTCGATGCGTACATGGAGAACATCTTTGATATCAAATTCCAGATCGATCCAGGAGCCGCGTACCGGGATGATGCGGGCCGAGTAGAGCAGTTTGCCGCTGGCGTGGCTTTTACCCTGATCATGGGTATAGAACAAACCAGGAGACCTCTGCAGCTGAGATACGATGACCCGTTCTGTGCCATTGATAACGAACACGCCGTCGGCGGTCATCAGAGGCAGCGAACCGAAGAACACTTCCTGTTCTTTTATGTCTCTGATCGACTGGACCCCGGTCTCCTCATCGACGTCGAAGGTGATCAGCCGAACCACGATTTTCAATGGGATTTCATACGTCATGCCCCGCTGCTGACATTCCTGAACCGTGTATTTCGGCTCGCCAAACTTATATCTGACAAACTCCAGAGAACAGACGCCATTGAAGTCATTGATCGGAAAAATTTCCTTTAAAATGGCCTGGAGTCCAATATCTTCCCGTTGATCGGGATCGGAATTCTTCTGCAGAAAATGCTCGTAGGATTTTCTCTGCATTGAAATCAGATGCGGTGGTTCCAGAATGCTGGCTGCACTGGCAAATTGCTTTCTGATTCTTTCCATGTTCTTCCTCGAGGTTACTAAGACCTTGGATTTATCGATCTATTATGTAAAATTCGCTGCGTATCATCGGACACAGAGCGCAGAATCTGTGGTGTATGTCCGGAAGCGGCTGGTTATGGTGGTATAGGGTTGAGCCATGCGAAAACATCCAGTGTGGGAATTACCCAAATCAATTGTTAAGCATTGCCTATTCTGTCGTCAAACATCGACCAATCTCTGACACCTGTACCAAAAACAAGCAACATATTGATATTAATAAATGTTTTCAGCAAATTTAAGAAAACCTGCCTAAACGCGACACGCCGCGCATAAAAGCGCAGCGTGTCGTAGCCGTGATAGTTCACCTGGTGAACCATCCGATTTATGAAAGAATTATTTAATTTCGACTGATCCGCCGACACCTTCGATCTTGGCTTTAATTTCCTCGGCCTCTTCTTTGGTGACGCCTTCCTTAACCGGCTGGGGTGCTCCCTCGACCAGTTCCTTAGCCTCTTTGAGGCCGAGGCTGGTGATGGCGCGAACCTCTTTGATGACCTTGATCTTCTGGTCTCCTGCACCGGCCAGGATTACGTCGAACTCGGTTTTCTCTTCAGCAGCCGCAGCAGCGCCTGCATCACCAGCAGGACCGGCAGCGGCAACAGCAACCGGTGCGGCAGCGGAAACGCCGAATTTGTCTTCCAGTTCCTTGATGAGCTCGGATAGCTCTAGAACACTCATATTGGCAATGAATTCAATCACGTCTTCTTTGGTTACAGCCATTTTATTTTCCTCTTTTCCTTTGCTAGATAATCTTGATGTGAAAATTTCTCAGACCCGACTCAGGCCTGTTCCTTTTGATCTTGAACTGCCTGCAGACCATAGAGCAGTTTCTGCGGTACCGCCGAAAGCACTCTGACAAAAGCGGTTGGAACACCATTCATGACCGACAGCAGCTGGCCCAGTAGAACTTCCTTGGATGGAAGTTTGGACAAGGCGACCAGATTGTCGATAGTGATTTTCTCTCCTTCCAGAACAGCAGACCGAAGCTGAAATTTTTCGTAATCTTCAGCGCACTTTGCCAATACCTTGGCCGGGGCAACCGGATCATCATAGGACGTGACAATGGCTGTCGTCCCGGTGAAATCATCGGTAAGAGATTCACAGGACGTGTCGGTAACTGCCAGTTTCAGAAGAGTGTTTTTGGCGATGCGGATTTCAGAACTTGTCTCCCGAAGATCGCGACGAATCTTCTCAAGATCTGCAACCGTCAAACCGCAATAGTCCGCAACAACAGAAAACTTAGCCCGCTTGAACGAATCGTTCAATTCGGCGACTATTGCTGCTTTCTCGTCTCGGTTCAAATTACCCTCCTCGTTTTGGTTTGATTACGTTTTTCGAAACAGCAGTTACCACGTGATACTTCCAGGTGTTACTAACACCCCAGTCTCGGCAGGTCGGTGAGCCCGATTAAACTTTCGTGCCTGCTGTCTTCGACAAATTAATTGCCGCATCCGACGGCTCTTAATTTTTCCTCTAGCCTGTTAACTACTTTATTTGATCCTGGTCCTGACATCCAGGGTATCCACCTTGAATCCCGGGCCCATGGTTGATGACACTGAAATTGAGCGCAGGTACACGCCCTTGCTGGTTGACGGCTTGAGCTGGACAAGTCGCTCGATGAAAGCGAGTGCATTTTCGTAGAGCTTCTGATCGCCAAAGGACACCTTACCAATACCGGCGTGGACGATACCGGCCTTGTCGACCCTGAAATCGACCTTGCCGCCCTTGATCTCTTTGACCACGTCAGCGATATCAAAAGTGACCGTGCCCAATTTGGCGTTGGGCATCAAGTTGCGGGGACCGAGGATGCGGCCGATTTTACCAACGGTACCCATCATATCGGGAGTAGCAACGGTTTTATCGAATTCGAGCCAACCGCCCTGAATTTTTTCCACCAGGTCATCGGAACCGACATAATCGGCACCGGCCTCTTTGGCCTCGGCTTCCTTGGGCCCTTTGGCAAACACGAGGACCCGGGTCACTTTCCCGGTGCCATGCGGCAGTACCACCGAGGAGCGCACCATCTGGTCGGCGTGGCGAGGATCAACGCCCAGCTTGACAGCGATATCTACCGTCTCGTCGAAGGACACATAGGAGGCAGCGACTACCTGTTTCATCACCTCATCTATGGTTCTGACAATGGTCCGGTCGACCCCCTCTACCTTGTTTCTGTATTTTTTTCCGTGTTTCGGCATGCTCGCCTCCTACTGCACGTGTCCCCCAGTCAGGGGGCCAGAGGTACGTAGTAAAGTTGATGTTTGTCTTAATCGACCACCGTCAGGCCGGCACTACGGGCCGAGCCTTCAATAATCTTCATTGCACTTTCAACGTCGTAGGCATTGAGATCAGGCATTTTAATTTCAGCAATTTCCCTGATCTTATCCCGGCTGATTTCGGCGACACGCTCGGTTTTCGGATTTCCCGATCCCTTTTGCACGTTCGCCGCCTTGAACAGCAGAACCGATGCCGGCGGCGTCTTGGTGATGTAGCTG
>JAHEER010000020.1 GCA_024640625.1 Desulfobulbaceae bacterium | reverse complement strand
CCTTATTGTTCTATCTCAACAAGATGATGCAGCGGGTCGGCCAGCTGCTGCCCTATCTTTCGGTATACTCGGTGGCCGAGGTGATAGGCAATGTGTTCCCCACGATGAACGACCCATTTCATATCTATTTGAAAGCATCTGAAATTATCTTCATGAAGGATTTCCTCGCCCAGCCGGCTCTGCTCATCTCCTCCTTGAACGAGATCGACCTGTACCAGCCACTGGCTGATCTTTTCGATGAGCTAATAGAGAAGCAGTGAGCCCTGCAAC
This sequence comes from Desulfobulbaceae bacterium, assembly GCA_024640625.1. GTDB lineage: Bacteria > Desulfobacterota > Desulfobulbia > Desulfobulbales > Desulfocapsaceae > JABDQA01. The sequence continues at coordinate 49,091 of JAHEER010000020.1, read as the reverse complement.
TGTCAGCCCCCTGCCGTCAACCGTAAGCGCGATCTTTGCGAGCGGATTCTCGAGGACAAAGCGTGCAACACACCCTATGTGCCGGAGACGGCGAAGAAGACAATCCTGAAAAAAAGCCGAACGGGATAGGCGGGATCAGGTCAAAAGACTGGTAAAGGCGAAGTAGAGCAGCGGCAGGAAAATACCGGGCAGCAGGTTGCCCACCCTGATTTTGGTGATTCCCAGCAGGTTGAGCCCAATGGCGAGAATAAGCAGACCGCCGACCGAAGTCATCTGGGAAATCGTTTCGGCAACCAGAAAGTTCTTCATGAATACAGCGGTCATGGTGATGGCTCCCTGGTAGAAAAATACCGCTGCCCCTGAGAACAGGACCCCGATACCCAGGGTGGAGGCGAAAATAAGCGAGGTGACGCCGTCCAGGATTGATTTGGCGTACAAGGTCTGATGGTTGCCGGTGAGCCCGCTTTCAAGCGAACCGACAATGGCCATGGAACCGACGCAGAACACCAGGCTGGCGGTCACGAAGCCCCGGGTGAAGGAGGAGCTGTCGCCCGATCTGCCGGCCAGCCGGTGCTCAAGATAGCTGCCCAGTGATTCGAGCTTGGCCTCGATTCTCAAGAACTCACCCAGGGCCGCACCTATTATCACCGACAATATGACGATCAGCAACTGGTCGGAGCTCAGAGCGCTTTTAACCCCGATAAGGATCACCGAAAGCCCGATGCCGCTCATGATGATTTCTTTGTAATTGTCGGGGAGCCCTTTTCTGAACAGCAGTCCGAGTAGACTGCCGCAAATGATGGCGATGACGTTGACAATGGTGCCGAGCATTGTAAATTCTTTGAGTAAGCTATTGATTGCCCATCTGGTATCAGCGGCTGGAAAATCTACACGGCTCTGTTATACCACTAAATTTTTCAAAATAAAGGGAAACCGGCATCACCCCGGAAATAAACAAAAGTTGCCCGGAGAACACGACAATGGCAGTTGAACCGAAGAACGCGACACTCACCATCGGTATGGCCCAGCTCAACAGCGGCGATTCCCCCCCGGACAATCTGCAGGCGGCTTTGGAGGCGATCGCTGAATTAGCGGACCGGGGAGCGGAGCTGATTGTCTTGCCCGAACATGCCGATTTTATTGGGCCCGACAGCAGAAAAGAGGAGCAGGCCCGAGCCATCGACAATTCCCCCTATCTCGACACGCTCAGGACCCGGGCCGCCGATCTTGGCTGCTATGTCCATATCGGCAGCTATCTGGAGAGGGCTGGGAAGAGCATCTATAATTGTGCGGTGGTCTTCGGTCCGGACGGCGAACTGGTTGCCAGATATCGAAAACTCCACCTCTTTGATGTGGAGATACCCGGTGGCAAAAAATATCTGGAATCCGCGGTGATCAGCCCGGGCCTGGAGACCGTGCAGTTCTCCATCGGTGAGTTCAATTTTGGTCTGGCCACCTGCTACGACCTGCGTTTTCCGGAGTTGTTCAGAAGGCTTGTCCAGAAGGGCGCCAATGTCATTCTGCTGCCCGCTGCCTTCACCATGCAGACCGGTAGGGACCACTGGGAAGTCCTGCTGCGGGCCCGGGCCATAGAAAACCTGTGCTGGGTGGTCGGTGCCGGTCAGTGGGGCGAGGCGCCGCCCAGTCATCTTTGCTTCGGTAGAAGCATGGTGGTCGACCCCTGGGGCCTGGTGATTGCCCAGGCCCCGGACGGGGTGGTCAATGTGACGGCTGATATCGATCTGCACTCAGTGCAGCAGATCAGGGCCAGATTCCCGGCGCTGGATCACGTTCGTGAAGATATATTCAATTTTTAACAGGCTGTTCAGCTAATTTTTACCACCGTGCGTCCCCGCACCGAACCGGCCATGATCGCCGCGGCCGCCTCCGGCAGGTCCGCCAGTGAAATTTCCTTGACCAGGCGGTCCAGCCGTTCCAGGTCGAGATCGCTGACCAGGCGCTGCCAGGCCTGCTCACGAACTTCAAGCGAGGCCATTACCGAGTCTATACCGTAGAGCGTGACGCCGCGTAGAATAAATGGTGCCACCGAAGTCGGCAGAGCCATCGAATCGGCCAGTCCGCAAGCGGCAACTGCACCCCCGTACTTTGTCTGACTGATGACGTTGGCGAGGGTGTTGCCGCCGGCCACATCCACGGCTCCGGCCCAGAGCTCTTTACCGAGCGGTCGGGCCTTTTCTGAAAACGGTTGGCGGTCGAGTATTTCTGCAGCTCCCAGTGAGCGCAGATAATCCGCCTCTTCGGGGCGGCCGGTGACGGCGGTCACCTGGTAACCGAGCTTGCTCAGCAGCAGCAGGGCCACGCTGCCTACTCCGCCGGCAGCACCGGTAACCACAATCGCTCCATCACCCGCCTCGAGGCCGTGTTTTTCCAGGGCGAGCACGGAGAGCATGGCGGTGTAGCCTGCCGTCCCCACTGCCATCGCCTGCCTGGCACTTAAACCTTCAGGCTTGGACACCAGCCAGTCACCGCTGACCCTGGCGATTTCAGCATAGCCGCCGCTGTGAACCTCGCCGACGCCAAAGCCGTTGAGTATGACCTCGTCGTTGGCTTTGAATCTCGGGTTGCTCGACTCGATGACCGTACCCGCGAAGTCGATGCCCGGGGTCAACGGGAAGCGCCTGACCACCGGTGCGCTGCCGGTCAGGGCCAGACCGTCTTTGTAATTCAAGGTGGAATATTCGACTTTGACGGTCACGTCGCCGTCCATGAGATCGTTTTCCGTCAATTCGGTGAAACTCAGTTTCTGACCATCCTCATCTTTGGTGATTTGATAAGCTTTGAATGTTTCCGGCATAATGCTCTCCCTTGTTGATGATCCATGATTTGGTTATGAGGCTCACTATTGCATATTTTAACTGCCCTGGCCAGGTCGAAATAAGGCGCTCCCGAGTCCGGCACATGACTGGCGCAGCGGCCTGCCGGCTCAGCGGCTCAGGGCAGCCAGAGGTATCGATCGAAATCGATCGTGCCGTTGCCGTCCAGGACCACGCCCTCTTCCTCGAGCAGCTGCTGCTGGTTCAGGTGGCTCATCGAGGCCCGCGGCGAAATCCTCCGCTGCTGATTGACCACGCGGTGCCAGGGAAGCGTGTATTTTTCGGAACTCGAATGCAATATCCTGGCGACCTGTCTGGCACCGCAATGGTTGCCGGCCGCCGTGGCCACAATCAAATAGGTGGTCACCTTGCCGGGCGGGATTCTGGCGATGATCTCGATGGCTCGTCTGGTAAAGGGGTCCATGATGTATATCCTATATCCGAGACTATCTTATTTGTCTGCTTTCAAAAAGGAAAATTGCCTACCGATGAACCTGCCAATTGAAACAGTAGTGCCAGACGAGCAGTTGATAAAAGAGGTCCAGTACAATTGCGATATCTCCGATGCCAGGGACCACGGCATCTACTCCATGTGTTCCTTGGTACTCAAGCTGCGTAATCTCTATAAATGGGAAAAGGGCCTGCAGCCCTGGAGTGAGCCGGAAGCGGCCGAACTTCTCGACTGGATAGAGGCAAGGGAATCTTACTGGGAGGAGATCGCTCAGCAAGAGTTCCGGCCGCTCACCCTGAATGGCCGAGCATGCCCAGTCGACGACGTCAACGCGGTCAACGGCAATAGTGGGACCCAGCCTTATATCTATGGTGCCGGTCACGGCAGATCGCTGAAAGCCATCTTCTTCCTGGCCGAGGTAGTCGACCACTTGAGCATGGAGGATTGTCCCGTGCTCTTGCTCGGCAGGGAACATGCCCGGGAAATGGCGAGTCCCTTTGCCATGGTCCAAGAGGGACAGGTCCTCGTACGCACCGAACCGTTGCGCTATTTTCTCTACGATCACATTCAGGAGCTGCGCTCGTCATGCCGCAGTTCCTATCGCCATTTTCTGAACAGTTACGGGCTTCTGGCGGGTGGTGAACTGGATCAGCAGAAGTTGTCCGCTGTCCTCGACCAGATCGCGGCGAACGAGCAAAATTTGTTCATCTACCATGAGATTGGCGAATTGCTTGAAGACTCCCTGGACAGTGAGACACAGCGGAGACTGATCGGCCGCTTCCCCGGCTCGGTGATTGAATTTGTCAGCAGGGCGGTCAGGGATGTGCTGGCCGACACCCATCCCCGCGGCGTGCTCGCCCATCTGGTCAAGGTGCGGAAAGAATCGACCCTCGCTCTCTTTGTCTCTTTTGTGGACGGACTCAGGCAGGAATTGTTCCCGGAACTTGGCTTAGCCTGGAAAGGATTTGTCGAGCGCCAGAACTGGGATGGTCTGGAGCGGGCCCGGATCGACTGCCGAAAGCGCACCCAAAGAGTGGCCGCCAAGATTGTGGATATCGCCGAAAGGGCGGAGGACCAGACTGACAAAGCGGTACAGAAAGAGTTCAACGATGTTGTCCTGGTGCCGCTCGGCCTTGAGATTCCGCAACTTTAGCTCGGTTCGGATGGGGGAGCCGGGCGATTATGGCCGGTTGCCAAGATTCGGGGCAGCCTGGACTCCTCTGTCGGCCAGCTTCAACTCGCATCCTGCCGTCTCCAGAGATCCTCAAATGCTCACCCAGCGCCGTTCTGCGGCGGCGGTGAAAATCGCCTTGATCACCCTGGTGTTGGCCAACCCGTCCTCCAGCGAAGATTTTATTTCTGCTCCCTCGAGCACCGCCCGGGCAAAGTCGTCGCCCTGCAGGGTGTATTGATCCATGACCTCGAATGAATGACTGACGATTTCTTCTTCCACCAGAGTTCCGCTGTCGTAGCGCAGTACGCAGGGGCGATCATTGGGGGCGTTGAAGGGGATGACCACTTCGAGGTGGCCGCTGGAGCCGAGCAGCTGCACCCGCTGATAGGGCACCAGCTGGGTGGAGACCCCGAAGATAGCCTGGCCCCGGTCGAACTCAAGGATGACGCTGGTCAGGCGATCAGTCTTCATGACCGGGTCGAAATCAATGGCTGCCGCGGTTCGCAGGGGTTCACTTTGGTAAAGAAAGCGGGAAACCAAGACCGGATAGCAGCCGATATCCCACATCGCCCCGCCTCCGACTTCGACAATGTTGCGGATGTTCTCCGGATCCCGGTTGTCGTAGGAAAAAAAGGCCTGAATCATTCTCAGTTCTCCGATCTCTCCGCCGCGTACCCGTTTCCTGGCATCGATCCACTGGGGGCATGATTTGACCATGTAGGCTTCCGCCGCTTTCACCTGACACTGGTCGCGGGTTCTGATGAGATCTTCTATCTCATCCACGGTGAGGCCGAGCGGTTTTTCACAGAGCACATGTTTTCCGGCCTGCATGGCCTTTTTGCTCCATGGGCAATGCAGGTGGTTGGGCAGCGGGTTGTAGACGGCATCGATCTCGGGGTCGGCAAGCATTTCCTCGTAGGAGCCATAATGCTTTTCTAGGCCTAGCGCTTCTGCCGCTGCCCGGGCTTTGTCGGGCGACCGGGAGCTAATCGCGGTTACCTCGGTGAGCCGGCCCTGCTGCATGGCTGGGATGACCTTCTCTGTACCAATCTTGGCAGTGCTGAGCACGCCTATGCGGAGCTTTTGCATGGTAAACCTCTGAAGAAATGGATTTGACAACCCGATCTGCAAATTTATCTACCTGAGACAACAGCCGCAATTGTCGGGCAATTTGGTCAAGCCGCATTGTTGTCTCGCTTACTCGAGCGGGAGTTCCGACACCTCCCAGTTGTGGTCGACCCAGAGGCCGATAACCGGAACGGATGCAAACCGGTCACGCACACGACGCACCGCGGCGGCGATGTGGAGTCGCTGTTCCGACTCCCCGACCGGATTACCGGCACAGTCGTGGTGACCGATAACGGCAACACCTTTGGAATCGTGTTGAGAAATTGAAATTTCAACACGTGTCCAGATCGATTCCAGTAATTGATCGTCAAGGCCGTCGGCCAGGATCCTGTTGGGTCCGGCTTCGGACACCACATCCACGAAGTCGACCTTGAAACGTTCTGTGAGATAGGAAATGACCGGGATTTGGACGCGGCCGTCCATACAGTTTACGGCAGTACAGAATTCCATGACGAACTCCCAGGTTGAATGGCAGCGAAGGGAACTGGTACCTTTCCCATGTTTACTGCAAAGACACTTTTTCGACAAGTATATGCGGCGATCCGAAAAGGCTCTGGAAGTTTTTCGGCGGTTGCATGTAAATATAGGGCTCTGCTGAAGGCGTCAGGCCCCGCCTTCGTTGAGCAGGTTCATGATGCGCTGACGGTATTCGACAATATCCTGGCGCAGGGAGGAAAGGCTGACCATTTTTTCGTCCAGCCTGGTGATGTGGTGGTCAAGAATTTCGATCAATTTGGGGGTTATGGTCGCAAAATCCTGATCGTTAATGTCAAAGATGTCAGACAGTTCCTGAATTTCTTTCAGACTGATGCCCAGGGATTTCATCTTGAGAATGAACTTGAGCCTCAGCACATCGTCCCTGCTGTAGCTCCTGGTCGCTCCTTCCCTGCGTTCGATGGTACCCATCAGGCCGATCTCTTCATAATAGCGGATGGTCCTGGTGGTGATGTTGAGCTGTTTGGCAAGGGCCCCGATCTGGGTGGCTTCTGCAGACTCGTCGTTCATGATATTGTCCCTGGTTTGTGAACCGTCGAGGGGCTGCCGGCACGCAGGATGCGGCAGGGAGTACTTCTCTTTTATTTTACCTTTACGTAATCTATAGGTCGATACTAGCATGCTCTTTAGCTTTCTGTCAAATAAATAAATAACATGTTATTTCAATGGTTAATAGGGATATATCAGGAATAGGCCCATGTGTATTTTGACTTGACCTTAACGTTAATACCTTATATAAAGAGTCAGAACAGTTCTCTACCTTTCAGGACGAAAACCCGGTATTGGAGGGAAGGATGGAATTTACCCGCGAAATCTACTGGAATGTAGGCCACGGACCACTGACTCTGGTACCGATGTATCTCCTGGCCATTGGCGCGATGATCTTCGTGGCCAGATCCTTTCTCACCCGCAGCAAGGTGTACAGGCAAGGCAAAGAGCTTAACCGCTTCGACAATCCGGGCGCGCGGATCGGCGCCATGCTCAGAGATGTCCTGTTGCAGACCAAAGTCCGCCGGGGCGGGGGAGCCGGCCTGCTGCATGGACTCTTCTTCTGGGGTTTTCTGGTATTGGTCATCGGCACTACCCTGGTATTCATTCAGGCCGATTTCACCGACCCGCTGTTCGGATTGGTATTTCTGCAGGGTGGGTTCTATAAATTTTTCTCGCTGGCGCTTGATCTTGCCGGATTAACAGCACTGATCATGCTAATCGGGTTGTTCATCAGACGCTACGTGCTCAAGCCTGAAGGGCTGGAAACCGGAAGTGATGACGCCATTATGCATGCCTTGCTGTTCGTTATTCTGATCACCGGCTTTGTCGTCGAGGGGGCCCGTATGGCGGTGACTGAAACGGGCAGTCCGCTGGCGCTCTGGTCGCCGGTCGGCCTTGCCTTCGCCAAAATGCTCGGCGCCATGGGCGAACCTGGTCTACTGACCGTGCATAAACTTACCTGGTGGTTTCACTTTTTCCTGGTCATTGGCTTTTTCGTACTGGTGCCGTTCACCAAGTTCCGTCACATCCTGACTACGTCCGCCAACTATGTCTTTGCCGATCGCGGCCCCAGGGGAAAGCTGGTAACTCTCGATCTGGAAGATGAGGAGGCGGAAAAATTCGGGGCCACTGAAATCCAGGACCTGAGCTGGAAAGACATCTACGACGGGGATGCCTGCACCTTGTGCAAGCGCTGCCAGGACCGCTGCCCCGCCTGGCTCACCGACAAGCCGTTGTCGCCCATGAAGGTGGTAAATCAGATCACCGAAGCGGCCTTTGCTGCTCCGGAGGAGCCGCTCATCGACACAATCACCAAAGAGGCGCTCTGGGCCTGTACCACCTGCCGGGCCTGCCAGGAAGTATGTCCGGCGGCCATTGAGCATGTTCCCAAAATCATAGAACTGCGTCGGTCAATGGTGCTCATGGAAGGTGAGTTCCCCGGTGATGAGGTGATGACCGCCATGGAAGCGACCGAGGTGAACGGAAATCCTCTGGGCAGCGGGTATGCATCGAGGGGGGATTGGGCCGAAGAGTTGGGTATCAGGACCATTGCTGAAGATCCTGAGGTTGACGTTATCTATTTTGTCGGCTGTTACGGCTCTTTCGATAAACGAAATATCAGGATAGCCAACAGTTTCGTGAAGCTCTGCCAGGCCGCAGGGGTAAAAGTGGGCATCCTCGGCAAGGAGGAAAAATGCTGTGGCGAGCCGATGCGCAAGATGGGTAACGAGTATCTCTATCAGAGCCTGGCCATGGAGAATGTGGAAACACTTCAGGCCAGCGGCGTCAAGAAGGTGGTGACCACCTGTCCGCACTGCTACAATACCCTGGCCAAAGATTACCGGGATTTCGATTTTACCCTCGAGGTGGAATCCCACACCGTATTTCTCGAGAGGCTTATCAACGATGGAATGCTCGCCCTCACGCCCACTGAGTTTACCTGCACCTATCACGACTCCTGCTACCTCGGACGGCACAACGATGTGTACGAAGCGCCCCGCAATCTGATCAAGGCGGCCGGTGGCACTATCGTCGAGATGGACAAGAGCCGAACCGAGGGGTTCTGCTGCAGCGCCGGCGGCGGCCGCATCATGGCCGACGAGAACATCGGTGATCGAATCAGTGTCAGACGGGTGCAGATGGCCGCTGCCACCGGTGCCCCAGAGCTGCTCTCCAACTGTCCCTTCTGCATGACCATGTTCGAAGACGGTGTCAAAGGAGCCGACCTGGAGGACAAACTCAAACCCAAAGATGTCGCCGAACTGCTTGAAGAGCGGTTGGCGGCGCCTGCCTGAAGGGTGGGCTATGGTAGCTAGGATCTTTGCATCTCTGCCTGACTCGTTCGTGCCGGGAGTGGTCAGTGAACCGCTGGTGTACTATTTTTCCCTTGGCGCTACCAAGAAGACGGTACGTCTTGACGACAGGACCTGTGCGGTTGAAGACGGCCGGACAGTTGCCGAGGCAGATTGTGTGTGCAAAACAGACGAGGCCTTCTTCGTGTCGATCTGGAATGAAGGGTATCGTCCCGGGCTGGGAGATTTTCTCTCCGGCAAAATCAAATCGAACAATCCTGAAGCCTTGCAGCTCTTTCTCAAGGCCTTCGGTAAGGACTAATGAAGGATGGGGGCCAGCCCATGAAGACTCTCACCGAGATCATCACCCGCGGCTACCACATGGACATTTACGGGCATGTCAACAATGCCCGTTATCTGGAATTTCTCGAAGAGGATCGGTGGGCTATGCTCGAGGCTCATATCGATCTCAACAAATGGGCAGCCCAGCGACTGGTGTTCATGGTGGTCAACATCAACGTGAATTATCGTATAGCGGTTGGCCCCGGGATGAGGCTTGAGGTGGCGACCGCTCTACAAAAGTTTGGTCATCGTTCGGCAGTGCTCAAGCAGGAAATCCGCCTCAAAGAATCACAGGAAATTGCAGTCGATGCCCTGGTTACCTTCGTGGTAGTGGGTCCGGACGGCAGCGCCGTGGTCATGGAAGGCGAGGTTAAAGAGGATCTTCTGAAGCTGGGCGGTGGCTGAAGAATTCCCTAAAGGCCTCGCATATATTCCGGTTTTAAGCCGATTTCACCCTTGAGAGCCCGGTCGATCAGCTTCAGGGTGGCCTTCTTGTCCTCCGGCAGCCGGGCTTTGATCGGCAGATAATTGGAGGCGTGGTTGGCGTGAAAATAGCCGCCGCTCAGTTCGGTGTGGTGCAGCATGGTGCGCAGTTCGGCGAGCATATCCTGCGGCCCCGGCAGGCTGAACTCTCCCTGCAGATACTCTTGATGGAGAGGGGTTTCGGGGGTCAACATAAGGCTCAGGGCGCCGACGAATTCAGGATCGATTGCACTGAGCGCCGTGCCGCTCAGCCTGGCGTGAGTCTGCGCTCGCTCGGGACCGGCTATCCCTAAAATGACAGTGATGGAAAGCTTGATCCCGGCAGAGCGGATTTTTCTGCCCATCTCGATCATGGTGGCCCGGTCACAGCCCTTGTTAATTTTTTCCAGGGTTTCGTCATCGCCCGATTCCAATCCCATGTAGGCGATACCAAGCCCCAGGCTGCGCAGTTCGCGAAGTTCGTCCAGGCTTTTCAGGGCGATGCTTTTCGTGTTGGCGTAGGTGCCCACCCGCTCCACCCATGGCAGTTTCGTGCTGATTGCCTTGAGGATGGGCAGCAGCCGTTTCTGGGGCAGGATCAGGCTGTCTCCGTCGCACAGGAAAAGACGTTTCTGGTGCCGACAGTGGCGAGCGGCAAAGTCGATATCTGCCATGATGAGCTCCTCGCTCTTGATGGAGAATCGGTTCTGCTTGTACATCGCGCAGAAACTGCATTTATTGTGGGAGCAGCCGGTGGTGACCTGGAGAAGGATTGAATTGGCCTCGCTTGGCGGGCGAAATATGTTGCCTTGGTAGTGCATGATGTTTGTATAATGTAGGGGGACACGATAGGTATTGTGTCCCTTTTGGATCAAATAACAACAGATCAAGCATGTGCTTCACTAGGGACACGATAGGTATTGTGTCCCCTATCTACCATAAACAATCAATGATATGAACCACAAACACCCCCACTACCCCCATATTTTTGAGCCGCTTGATCTCGGGTTCACCACCCTGCAGAATCGCATCCTGATGGGCTCCATGCACACCGGGCTCGAGGAGGAAAAAGACGGTTACCGGAAGCTGGCCCGCTATTTCCGTGAACGGGCGGAGGGAGAAGTCGGCCTTATCGTTACCGGCGGGGTGGCTCCAAACCGGGCCGGCTGGGTGTTCCCCTTTTCCAGTCGTCTGGCGCGCCCATCGCAGGTTGGCAAGCACCGTATCATCACCGATCTGGTCCACGAAACCGGGACGAAGATCTGTCTGCAAATCCTCCATTCCGGCCGTTACGGCTATCATCCTTTCTGTGTTGCCCCTTCCGCCATCAGGGCGCCGATCAATCGTTTTCGGCCCAGGGCGCTTTCAGACAGAGGAGTGAAATCCACCATCGACGATTTCGCCAGGTGTGCCGAGCTCGCCCACCTGTCCGGCTATGACGGCGTGGAGATCATGGGCTCTGAGGGCTACCTGATCAATCAGTTCGTGGCCGAGAAGACCAATCGGCGTGATGATCAATGGGGCGGGCCATTCAGCCACCGAAGTCGCTTCGCCATTGAGGTTGTCCAGGCGGTCCGCAGGCGGGTCGGGGAAAATTTCATTATCATTTTTCGACTGTCCATGCTCGACCTCGTCAAAGGCGGCAGCACCTGGGAGGAAGTCGTCATGCTGGCCAAAGAGATAGAAAAGGCCGGGGCTACTATCATCAACACCGGCATTGGCTGGCATGAGGCCAGAATTCCGACCATCGCCACCGTGGTGCCCCGGGCGACCTTCACCTGGGTCACCGGATTACTGAAAAAAGAGGTAAATCTACCCCTGGTGGCCACCAATCGGATCAATATGCCCCAGGAGGCCGAACGGTGTCTGGCTGAGGGGCGCAGCGACATGGTAAGCATGGCCCGGCCGTTTCTGGCCGACCCCCACTGGGTCAGAAAAACACGGCTGGGTAAAGATAAGGAGATCAATACCTGTATCGGCTGCAACCAGGCCTGCCTCGATCACATCTTTTCCCGGCAGACCGCCTCCTGCCTGGTCAATCCGCGTGCCTGCAGGGAACTGGAGGCACCGCTGGTCCAAGCGAGGAAATCCAAAACGGTAGCTGTGGTGGGCGGCGGTCCAGCCGGTTTGGCCTGCAGCTGCGCAGCGGCAGAACGGGGGCATCGGGTGACCCTGTTCGAAAAAGATGATGAGCTTGGCGGTCAGTTTCTGCTGGCCGCGAAGATACCCGGCAAAGAAGAGTTCACCGAGACCCTGCGCTATTTTACCCAGATGCTTGACACCCTTACGGTGACGGTGAGACTCTCGACAGTTCCCTCCGTCGAGACCCTGGCTCATTTTGACGAGATTGTGGTGGCCACCGGCGTCAGGCCCAGGGAGCTGACCTTGGCAGGTTCCGATCATGAAAAGGTGATTTACTACCATGAGCTTATCTCCGGCCAGAAGGAGGCTGGTCAGAAGGTTGCGGTGATCGGCTCCGGCGGAATCGGTTTCGATGCGGCTTCCTATCTGCTCCACGACCCGGCCGCCACGCCAGATCCGGATCGCTTCATGGCCGAATGGGGTATCGACCGGTCCTATCGCAGCGGCGGGGGGCTCTGCCGTGCTGCCGAGCTGGAGCCGCGGCGAGAGATCTGCCTGCTGCAGCGTAAAACCTCCAAACCGGGATCTAACCTGGGCAAAACCACCGGCTGGATTCATCGCTCGGTGTTGAAAAAGAACCGGGTGAAATTTCTTATCGGGGTACGCTATCTGTCAATCGACGAGAGCGGTTTGACCATCGAACACGAAGGAGAAACCAAAACGCTCGAGGTTGATACCATCGTGGTGTGCGCCGGTCAGGAATCGCAGACTGAGCTTGCCGCCGATCTCGACACCTCAGAGGTGGCCTATCACCTCGTCGGGGGTGCCCGAAAAGCAGTTGAGGTCGATGCCAAACGGGCCATTTTCGAAGCGGTTGAACTGGCGGACCGACTCTAGTTGTTCAGCGACTACCACAATGCGGTATTCCCTGGCACTTGGATGCAGCATCAGCCCAATTCGGCCGAAAAGACTGGCTCGGCAGCACGACAGCCACTGCTGGCGCACCATTGCGCTCCTATTCATTTTTCTTATTCGAAAAAAAAGTATTAGTGTTGATTCTTCTTTGGTTATTTTTTTTTACCAAAAATTACCATCAATACAGAACAGTTAAGTCGCATGGAAAACTGGTCAGTCCAGCATGGCCCGGATAGGGACCTTTCTGTTGTTCACTAAGTTAAAGATTTCTTTTTAAAAAATCTTCATTTTTGAGTACATTAAACAGGCTTTAATTTAGGCTGCTTGCTGTCGTTGTTTACTGGTACCCGGAGTTCGGATGAGTCAAAGTAGAATCACATTTCTTCCTTACCAGAGATCCATCGAGGTTTCTGACGGGGACAGTTTGATTCGCAGTGCATTGCAGGCAGGAGTTCATATCAATGCCTCCTGCGGCGGAGAAGGTGTCTGCGCTAAATGCCGGGTCCGAATCGAGCAGGGAGATGTAGCCGAGGGAGTCTCCGAACGTCTCAGTCCAGAAGATATCGAGGCCGGCTACAGGTTGGCCTGCCAGGCCAGAGTGACCGGAGATGCAACCATTCGGGTGCCGGTCGAGTCGGCCATGGATCGCTCGGTTTTCGATCAGCAGGTAAAGCCCAGGCAAACCGCCAGAATCCAGCAGATGGATTTTAGCAGTCTCAAGGAACGCGGATTGTTCATTCCTCCCGTTGAAAAGGCCTTCCTCGAACTGCCTCCCCCTGACGCCCAGAACAACATGCCGGACGTCACCAGGCTTATAGAATTTCTCAAATTACAAGCAGACGAACACAAACTGGAACTCACTATTCCAGTGATCCGGAAACTGCCCCCCATTCTCCGCGAACATGATTTCAAGGTTACCGTCACCCTGGTCCGACCGGTTCGTGATGACGGCAAGACGCTGATTACCAACATCCAGCCGGGCGATACCACGGATCAGACCTACGCCATCGCCCTGGATATCGGCACGACCACTATTTATGCCCAGCTCATCGACCTCAAGTCCGGTGAGAGTTTGGCCGAGGACGGCGATTTCAACGGCCAGATAAGTTACGGTGAGGATGTCATCAGCAGGATGATCTTCGCCGAAAAGGGAGACGGACTGGAGACGCTGCAGCGGACAGTCGTCGGTACGATCAACAAGGTGCTCGGGAAAATCATCAGCAGGGCAGGGGTGGAGCAGGAGAACATTGCCACCATCACCATGGCGGGTAATACCACCATGACCCAGCTGCTCCTGGCCATCGACCCGAGCTACCTGCGCCGGGCCCCTTATGTCCCCGCCTCGACCATGTACCCGCCGTTCAGGGCGGCCACCATCGGCCTCGATCTGGACGAACATGTCATTGCCCTGCTGTACCCGGCGATCTCCAGCTATGTTGGTGGAGATATCGTGGCCGGCATCATGGGCACCGGACTTTACCGTGAAGAAGAGCTGACCCTGTTCCTCGATATCGGCACCAACGCCGAAATTGTTATCGGCAATAAGGACTGGCTGGCCTGCACTGCCTGCTCGGCCGGGCCGGCCTTCGAGGGCGGCGGCATTGAATTCGGCATGCGGGCGGCCCGCGGCGCCATCGAGGACTTTTCCCTGGATCCTGTGACCTTCGAGCCGATGCTGTTGACCATCGGCGACGTGCGTCCCAAGGGGATCTGCGGGTCCGGACTTATCATCATGGTGGCGGTGATGTTTGAGATGGGAGTGCTCAACAACCGGGGTAAATTCAACCAGGATCTTGATACCGAGCGCATCAGAAAGAACAACGGTGTCTGGGAATATGTCCTGGCCTACGAGGATCAAACCCAGATCGGCCGGGACATCACCATCTCCGAAATAGATATCGACAACCTCATCCGGGCCAAAGGGGCGGTCTACAGCGGCTGCATGACCCTGCTCGAGGAGGTTGGCTTCTCCATGGATATGATCGAGCGTATTATCCTGGCCGGCGGTTTCGGCAGCTACATCGACCTGGAGAAGGCGATGACTATTGGCCTGCTGCCGGAGATCGATCCCGAGCGGGTGATTTTCATCGGCAACGGTTCGCTGATGGGAGCGCGGATGAGTTCGCTGACCAACCGAATACGAAAAGACGTGGTCGAAGTGACCAAAAAGATGACCAATTTCGAACTCTCGGAAACCCCTTCCTACATGGATCATTACGTGGCGGCGATGTTCATACCGCATACGGAGATCGAGAAATTTCCCAAGGTCAGGGAGCGTGTGGCGGCCTGGAAGGAGTTGGTGTCGAGGAATTGAAAAAAGTTGTCCGGCTATTTGAAATAAGCACTGGTTTCCATTAATACTAAGTGGTGCTGGTTTTTATTTACATACATTAAAAGCGACTTTGTTGTAGTGGCGGAATTTTTATGGGTACAGTGGGTTGAGCGGCTGGGTTCCATGCAGCCGTTCGGCCGGTTGAACTGGCCGGAGATTAACTCAAAAAACTGAAGGAGGCTAAAGTGGCATTTGAACTCAACAAAGAGTCTTATACCGGTGGAATCAAGGAAATTTCCATTGGTAAAGGCGACGCCGCCCTAACCGTCGGTGGAGAGACATGTTATCCCTTCTATATGTTCGAAGGCGACATGCCGAACAAGCCTATCATCGCCATGGAAATCTGGGACATGGAACCGGAAGACTGGCCGGAGGCCGCGGTGGCGCCGTTCAAGGATGTAATCTCGGATCCGGCAGCCTGGGCCAAAAAATGCGTTGAAGACTATGGCGCCCAGGCCATCGTCCTGCAGTTGAAGTCAGTTGACCCCAATGACAAGGATGCCAGCGCCGAGTCAGCCGCCGAGACGGCCAAGAAAGTTCTCGACGCCATCGACGTGCCCTTGATCGTCTGGGGATGTGCCAATCCGGATAAGGATGAAGAGGTGCTCAAGGCCATCTGTGAATCCTGTGACAGCGAGAACCTGCTGATGGGTCCGGTCGAAGAGAAGAATTACAAGGGCATTGCTGCCGCAGCCATGGGCTACAATCACTCGCTGATTTCGTCCTCGCCGATCGATGTCAACCTGGCCAAGCAGATCAATATATTGCTCGAGAACTTCGGTATGCCGATGGAGCGGGTCATCGTAGATCCGACTACCGGCGGTCTTGGCTACGGTCTGGAGTATTCCTACTCGGTCATGGAACGCCTCAGCATGGCGGCCATGACCCAGGGAGACAACAAACTCCAGTACCCGATGATCAACAACCTCGGCAACGAGGTCTGGAAGTGCAAGGAAGCCAAACAGACCGTCGAGGAGGCACCGCTGCTCGGCGATCCTGAGCGCAGGGGCATCTTGATGGAAGCGGTTGGAGCCGTCTCCTATCTGCTCAGCGGTACCAATATCCTGATTATGCGACACCCTGAGTCGATACGGCTGACCAAGGAGTTCATTAACGCTCTGGCCGATGGCGGCAGCCTCGCCGACGCGGCGCCGATCAGCAAAATGACGGGCGATGTCGCCATCGATTTTGCTGCCCTGGCTCCTGAGCCCGATCTGACCATCGAAGAAGAGAAGAAGACCGCTCCGGCCAAGAAAGCGGCTCCGGCGGCCAAGAAGGAAGCTGCTCCAGCCAAGAAGGAAGCCGCACCGGCTCCCGCCAAGGAAGAGAAGGTAGAGGCCAAGCCCGAGCCGGCTCCGGCTGAGACCGAAGCCGATGCCAAGGCCAAGGCCGAAGCCGATGTCAAGGCCAAAGCCGAGGCCGAAGCCAAAGCCAAAGCGGATGCTGAAGCCAAAGCCAAAGCCGAGGCAGAGGCCAAAGCCAAGGCCGCAGAAGAGGCCAAAGCCAAGGCTGAAGCCGAAGCCAAGGCCAAGGCAGCGGCCGAGCAGCAGGCCGCCGCCGAGGCCAAGGCTGCCCGCGATGCTGAGGAGAAGGAGTTGCGCCGGAAGCGTGCGGCAGAAAAAGAGAAACTGGCAGCCCAGCGAGCACAGGTCGAAACGGATGAAATTCCAATGACCCCCGCAGCCGTGCAGAAGAACCAGTTGGAAAAGATTTTAGAAATGCTCGACAGATTCCACAAGCGTGGATGAGCGGATCTGTTTGGTATCAAATAATTTATTTGCGGACTAACACAGAATTAATTTGTGGAGGATTACAAAATGGCAGAAACAAAAGCTAAAACCGCAGCAAAAGATCCGAAACTCGCTAACGCGAGAGAGGCATCGATCGAACCTTCAACCCAGGAGATGATCGAACGGGCCCAGAAGTTGGGAATCGACACCGTCTTCGACCGGGCGGTGACCATGAAGCCGTGCGCCATCGGCCTACAGGGCATCTGCTGTAAAAACTGCGCCATGGGACCATGTCGCCTGCCGCTGCCCAAGGGCGGAATTGACGGCGAGGACACCAGGAAAGGACTGTGCGGCGCAACCGCCAACACCATCTGCGCCCGTAACTTTGCCCGGATGGTCGCCGCCGGTACTTCGGCCCATTCAGATCATGGTAGGGGTGTTGCTGAGACCTTTCTTTCTGTGGCCAGAAAAGAGACCGAAGACTATAAGATCAAGGATCCGGCCAAACTGATCCAGATCGCGCCTTACTTTGGGGTGGATACCACCGTAGAGGTGGACGGGGAGACACTGGACAGGGACATCGATGAAATCGCCCTGGGTGTTGCCGAGGCGGCCATGGCCGAGTTCGGCAAGTACGACGGTACCCTGGCCTATCTGAAGCGCGCTCCCAAACCGCTGCAGGAAAAATGGAAGAAAGAAGGAGTCGAACCGCGGGCCATCGACCGTGAGGTGGTGGAAATCATGCATCGCACCGCCATGGGCGTGGACCAGGATTTCGTAAACCTCACCAAGCAGGCAACCCGCTGTTCACTGGCAGACGGCTGGGGCGGCGCCATGATCGGCACCGATCTCCAGGATGTCATGTTCGGCAGCCCCTCACCCCTGCAGGCTGAAGCCAACCTGGGCGTAATGAAGGAAGACCATGTCAACGTCATCGTGCACGGCCATGAGCCGCTGCTCTCCGAGATGATTGTCGCTGCCTGCCAGTCTCAGGAAAACCTGGATTACGCCAAGTCCAAGGGAGCCAAGGGCATTCAGCTCGCCGGCATCTGCTGTACCGCCAACGAGGTCCTACAACGTCATGGCGTACCGCCGGCCGGAACCTTCCTGCAGCAGGAACTGGCGATTATCACCGGCGCCTGTGATGCGATGGTTGTTGACGTGCAGTGTATTTTCCAGAACCTGGCCAACGTGGCCAAATGTTTCCATACCAAGTTGATCACTACCCATCCGATCGCCAAGATGGAGCAGGAAAATGTGGTGCATATCGAATTCGACGAACATCATGCCATGGAAGACGCCAATAAAATTGTCAGGCTGGCCATCGATAACTTCACCGAGCGTGGAGCTGATGTAATGATTCCGCGGCACAAGACCACCCAGATTGCCGGTTTCGGCGTCGAGTCGATTCGCTATCATCTCGGTGGATCGTTCCGTGGTGATTATTACACCCTGAACGACAACATCATCAACGGCCGCATTCGCGGCATCGCCGGTGTGGTGGGCTGCAACAACGCCCGTACCAAGCATAACGAAGAACACATCACCCTGATCAAGGAATTGATCAAGAACGATGTCATCGTTCTGACCACCGGTTGTTCGGCCATCGCCGCCGGTATCCATGGACTGCTGACGCCTGGCGCGGCTGCCGTGCACTGCGGACCGGGTCTGGCCGAGGTCTGTGAGACCGTCGGTATCCCGCCGGTGCTGCATCTCGGTTCCTGCGTCGACAACACCCGCATCCTGTTGGCCGCCACCGAGGTGGTCAAGGCGGGCGGACTGGGCGACGACATCTGCGATCTGCCGGCCGCGGGAAGTGCTCCCGAGTGGATGAGCGAGAAGGCCATCGCCATCGGCCAGTACTTCGTCTCCTCCGGTGTCTACACCGTTTTCGGCTACCATATGCCGCTTGAGGGCGCACCGGAATTCAAAGACTATCTCTACAGAGAGATGGAGAATGTCTACGGCGGGAAGTGGGATTGTGAACCGGATCCGATCAAGCACGCCCATAAGATGATTGCTCATATCGACAAGAAGCGTAAAGAGCTCGGCATCGACAAGGCACGCGAACGTGTGCTGATGGATATGGCCGACCGCCAAGCGCTGGCTATGGAGTAATGGTTATCGATACGAACACGCTAATAATTTAATCCTCAAAAAAGGAGGAACGCATGTCACGATTAGTAGCATTTGCAGCTATACAAGGCGGTTACAAGGTCGTATCCCAGGTCGAGGGTGAGCTTGAGAAGGCACTGGAATCCTACGATGCGTCGACCAAAATTGGCTTTGGCAACACCGCCTATTTCCTGCCGGTCATTTATTCACTCACCGGGATGAAATGTGAAACACTGGAAGACCTCAAGAAGCCGCTCGAGTTCGCCAGGGGGCTGTTGCCTCCTCACGTCAAGGGGCACAATCATCTGCCCTATCTCGGACCGCTTCTGGATGCCGGTATGGCCGGACTGTTCGCCTATGAAGTGAAAGAGGCGATCCGTATTCTCCAAGAGCCGGACTTCTACACCTTTACCGAAGATCCCGATGTCGATGCGGGCAAAATCTGGGTCGGCCCGGCCGATGATACGATCCTGCGCAAGCGCGGCGTCGAATTCGTCGACGGCTCTGCACCCGGTTTTGCCGCGGTCGTCGGTGCAGCTCCTGATGCAGAGACGGCAAAAATGATCATCGAGGACTACCAGAAGAAGAGTCTCTATATCTTCTGCGCCGCCAACCACAACGGCAAAACGGCAGTTGAGCAGTGTCTGCAGGCCGGCATGCAGGTCGGCTGGAACACCCGCATCGTGCCCTTTGGTCCCGATATTTCCTCGGCCATTTTCGCCCTGGGCTTCGCCAACCGCGCGGCCATGGCCTTTGGCGGTGTCGAGCCGGGTGATTACCGCAGAATGCTGATGTACAACAAGAACAGGATCTTCGCTTTCGTCAACGCCCTGGGCGATGTGGGCACCGAATGGGCTGTTGCCGCGGCGGGTTGTGTCAACTGGGGTTTCCCGACCCTGGCCGACACCGATATTCCCGAGATCCTGCCCACCGGTATCTGCACCTACGAGCATGTGGTCGCCAACGTCCCGCATGACGAGATCTGCCAGAAATCGGTCGAGGTTCGCGGTCTGAAGATCAACGTTACCGAGATCGACATCCCGCTGGCCTTTGGTCCGGCTTTCGAGGGTGAGCGGGTCCGCGGCGCCGACCTGTTCTGCCAGACCGGCGGCGGCAAGACCCAGTGCACCGAGCTGGTCAAGATGGCCGACATGGGCGAGATCGATGACGCCAAGGTCGAGATCGTCGGTCCCGATATCGGCGACCTAAAAGAAGGCAGCACCTTCCCGCTCGGCATCTACGTACAGATTGCTGGACGCGAGTTCCAGGAAGACTTCGAGCCGATCATGGAGCGTCAGATCCATCACCTGATCAACTACATCCAGGGCATCATGCATATCGGCCAGCGCGACATCTCCTGGGTCCGCATCTCCAAGGCGGCCATCGAGAAGGGCTTTACCCTGAAGGATATCGGCGTGGTTCTGCATGCCAAGTTCCATCAGGACTTCCAGAAAATCGTCGACAAGGTGCAGGTGACGCTCTACACCGATCAGGCCGAGGTCGACAAACTGACCAAGAGAGCCCGGGCCGAGTACAAGCGGCGTGACGAGCGGGTCGACACCATGACCGATGAGGATGTGGAAACCTTCTACTCCTGTACACTCTGTCAGTCCTTTGCCCCGAGCCATGTCTGTACGGTGAGCCCGGAGCGTACCGGTCTGTGCGGTGCCTACAACTGGATGGACTGCAAAGCTTCGTTCGAGATCAATCCGACCGGGCCCAACCAGCCCATCGACAAGGGTAAAGTGCTCGATCCTGAGCTGGGCCGCTTCGAGGGTGTCGATGAGTTCATCAAGGGTGCTTCAAAAGGTGCCATCGAGACCTACAATTTCTACTCGATGGTCAACGCTCCGATGACCACCTGCGGCTGCTGTGAGTGTATCGCCGCCATGCTGCCGGCCTGTAACGGCGTGATGACGGTTGGCCGCGACTATGCCGGAGAGACCCCCTGCGGTATGAAGTTCACCACCCTGGCGGGTGTAATGGGCGGCGGTGCTTCCTCGCCCGGCTTCGTCGGTCATTCCAAGTTCAACATCACCCAGAAGAAGTTCATCCTCGGCGACGGCGGCCTGCTTCGCCTGGTATGGATGCCGAAGGTACTCAAGGATGAAATCTATGACCGCCTCAATGCCCGGGGGGCAGAGATGGGTGTCGAGAATTTCGCCGACATGATCGCCGATGAAACCGTCGGTATCACCGAGGACGAGATCATGCCTTTCCTCCAGGAGAAAGGGCATCCGGCACTGAACATGGATCCGATTATTGCCTAATAAACCAACGGGCCCTGCCGGCCGCCTGATATCGGCGGCCGGCACTATGTGCACGACCCGAAAAACAGAAAGGAGAGCAAAAAAATGGCATTAACAGGAATGCAGATTTTCAAACTCCTGCCGAAGACGAACTGCAAGGAGTGCGGAGTGCCAACGTGTCTTGCCTTTGCCATGAACCTGGCATCCGGCAAGGCAGAGCTGGACTCCTGCCCCTACGTTTCCGAGGAGGCCCGGGCTCAACTGGAAGAGGCGTCAGCACCGCCGATCCGTCAGGTTGCAGTCGGAAAAGGCGTTCGCGCGGCGAAAACAGGCGGTGAGACGGTTCTGTACCGGCACGAGAAAACCTTTTACAACCCGACCATGTTCGCCGGTCTGATCACCTCCGACACTGCAACAGCTGAGGTGGAGACCAAGTTGAAGTGCTGGAACGCTTTGCAGTACGAGCGTGTCGGCCTTAACCTGCGGCCCGAGCTGGCGGCGGTGAAGGATGTCAACGGCGATAAGGATGCGTTTGCGGCGCTGGCCAAACTGGTGGCCGAGACCTCCGAGTTCAACCTCGTATTGATGAGCGAGGACGCGGGAGTCATGGCTGCCGGCATTGAGGCCTGCGGGTTCAAACGCCCGGTCATCTATGCGGCCACCGAGGGAAATGTCGATGTGTATGGCAAACTGGCCCTCGACAACGAGTTGCCGCTGGTGGTCAAATCGGATTCTATCGATGGCCTCATGGCGCTGACCGACAAGCTCACCGGCATGGGACTCAAGGATCTGATCCTCGATCCGGGATCGCGCGAGGTCAAGCAGGCGCTGGAAGACATGGTTGCCCTGCGCAGGGCGGCGCTCAAGGACGGCAACCGTTCGCTCGGTTTCCCGACCATCGCTTTCCCTTGCGAGATGGCCACCAACCGTGACATGGAAGCGCTGATTGCCGGTATGTACGTGTCCAAGTACGGCGGCATCGTAGTATTGTCGGATCTTGAAACCGAGGTGCTTTTCCCCCTGCTGCTTGAGCGTCTCAACATCTTCACCGACCCGCAGCGGCCGATGACGGTGACCGAGGGCATCTACGAGATAGGCGCCCCCGATGAGAATTCACCGGTACTGGTAACCACCAACTTTGCCCTGACCTACTTTATCGTTTCCGGCGAGGTCGAGGCATCGAAGGTTCCCTCCTGGTTGTTGATCAAGGATTCTGAAGGTCTGTCGGTGCTTACCGCCTGGGCGGCCGGCAAGTTCAGCGGTGATGATGTCGGCATCTTCGTGAAGAAATGCGGCATAGCCGACAAGGTTAAGCACACCGAGTTGATCATTCCAGGGTATGCGGCGGCAATCGTCGCCGACGTCGAAGAGGAACTTCCCGGCTGGACGATTACCGTCGGCCCCAGGGAAGCCGCACATCTTGCAGGATTTTTAAAAGCAAGGTAGCAGGAATCGTCCCCCGGAAATCCAGCGAGATTCGGGGGGCGTATTGAGCAGATTCAGCGGTTAAAATTAAGATTAAAAGGAGAGGCCATGTTACTTCACGGTGAAAGCCTGAACGTCATATCAAAGGTGATTGGTACCGCTTTCAAGGAGCGTGACGCCAAGCCAATTCAGGAAGAAGCCCTTGATCAGAAAGAAAAGGGAATGGACTACATCGACATCAACCTCGGGCCAGCCAAGAAGGACGGTCACGAATTGATGCCGTGGGTCTGCCAGGTGGTCCAGGAAGTGGTGCCTGATATTCCGCTGCTTCTGGATACGTCCAACATCGCTGCCATCGAAGAGGGACTCAAGGTCCTGAAGCCGGCGTCGCAGCCGCATATCATCAACTCGATCATGGCACGGGCTGAACGCTACGAGGCCATGCTGCCGCTGTGCAACAAGTATGATGCCGATATGGTCGCTCTGCTCTGGGGACCGGACGGTCTTCCCAGAGATGAGAACGAACGAGCAGCCCTGGCCGTTGAGCTTATCTACGCCGCCAACGAGGCCGGAGTCGAGAACGAGAGAATCTGGGTTGACGGCATCGTTACTCCGGTCAATATTCAGCAGCCGCAGCTGGTCAGTCTGCTCAACTTCATGATGATGCTCGAAGATATCGCCCCGGGCGCCAAGTCCACCTGCGGTCTGTCTAATATCTCCAATGGTCCGCCGGTAGAGCTGCGCCCGATTCTCAACACCACCTATATGGTCATGCTCGAGCGCTACGGCATGAAGGCCGTGATCAGCGATCCGCTGGACACCAACCTGACCGCAGTGGCCAAAGGTCAGCGTCCCGAAATCGTCGACATTGTCCATCAGGCCATGGACGGCACCGCTCCGGATCCGTCCACCCTCGACAAGGAACTTGGGGATTACGTAAAGACCGTCAAGGTCATCATGGGTGAGACCCTGTTCTCCGATTCCTATCTGGAAATCTGATCACCTGAAAGGGACACAATACCCACTGTGTCCCTTTTAGTACCTTGAACGCGACGGTTGAACAAGTTTGCTTCTGGGGGACACCACTGTGTCCCCTGTGCTTCACCGGTTGCCATTGAGCGAAAACAGAGCCCTATTCTAAAAAGAATGGGGCTTTTCTCTTTTTCGTGATTAGTTTTGCTCGGAATGTGATGGGCAACAAACAACTTCTTAAATGGTGCACACAATGACTGAGTCGAAGGAAAGCGGCGGCGAGGGCTGGCTCTGGGTGGTGGTCAGTGACAAGGACACTGACGGACACTATCTTGGGCTTTACGATAAGGGCCAGGATATGAATTTCATTCCGGCCTTTGAGAGCAAGGAAGCGGCCAACGAATGTTTCCTTCAGCTTCCCCGGGAAAAGGGGAAAAAATATGAAGTCCAGGCCGTCCATATCGAAGAGCTGAGCAAAGATGCCGAGAAAGCCGGGTTTGGTGTCGCCATTGTCGACGGCGACGGTAAAATCGTCAAGTAGGCAACTGTACGCAGCAAAAATTTCCTCTTTGCCGAGGAGTGCCATATGGGTTTAAAAATAGCCATCGGCGGCAAAGGCGGGGTCGGAAAAACTACTGTTTCAGCCCTGTTAGCCCGCAGTTTCGCCGCCAACCAGGACAACAATGTCATTGCCATCGATGCCGATCCGGTGTCCAACCTGGCCGCTGGGCTGGGCATTGACGAGAGTGTCCCCATTACCCCCATCGCTGAGTTGAGGGACTTGATCGCCGAGAGGACCGGGGCCGAGCCCGGTACCATGGGCGGGTTTTTTACGCTCAATCCCAAGGTCGATGATATCCCTGAGCGTTTCTCGCGGGAGCGCGACAATGTCAAGCTGCTGGTGATGGGGACGGTGCAGCAGGGCGGCTCGGGCTGTATCTGCCCCGAAAGTACCATTCTGAAGGCGCTGATGACCCACCTGGTCCTCTACCGTGACGACATCGTCCTGATGGATATGGAAGCGGGGGTCGAACACCTGGGCCGGGCTACTTCGTCTTCGGTTGATGCCCTGGTGATTGTCGTCAACCCCGGCGCACGGAGCAGGGTGGCGGCTGAGAAAATTCGGAAGCTGGGCAGCGATATCGGCATAAAGAAAATCGTGGTGCTCGGCAACCGGGTAAAAAACGGGGAGGACGAGGAGTTGATCAGATCTTCACTGGCCGATTTCGAGATTGTCGGATTCCTCCCGGAACATGATGAGATCGTCGATGCCGACCGCTACGGCAGAAGGCCGTTCGATGACATTGCCATGGCCCCTCCGGAGCTCTTCTCCATCGTTTCCGAGTTGCAGAGGTACAAAAACTAGTTCGCACCGATAGATGCTGTGTGGGCTCCGCATAGGGCGATAAGATCGGCCGGGGCGAGTTCGATTTCCACTCCTCGACGTCCTCCGCTGACCAGAATGGTCGGATAGCCAGTGGCAGATTCATCCACCACCGTCCGCAACCGTTTTCTCTGGGCCAGAGGGCTCACCCCCCCGAGCACATAGCCGGTGGTCGATTCCACCGCCTTGGCGTCAGCCATGGCAAGTTTTTTCACTTTGAGGACCCGGCCCAGCGCTTTCAGATTAAGTTGCCTGTCAACGGGGACCACGGCCACCACCAATTCACCTCTGTCAATCTGCACGACCAGGGTTTTAAAAATTCGGTTCGGGTCCAGGTTCAATTTTTCCGCCGCTTCGAGGCCGTAGGATGGGTGGTCTGGGTCGTGCTGGTAGCGGTGCAGGACATAATCGATCTTGCGTTTTTTAAGAAAATTAACCGCTGGAGTCATGGGCCGGGTTTTCTCTGAAAATGTAAAAAGGCCCCCGGGAAAACCTCCGTTTTCCGAGGGGCCTTGAACTTCGATTGAAGACCTAGGGAGAGGCTCAGTCTTCGATATTGAAGCGGGCGACTTCTTTATCTCCCGGGATATATTCCCCGACCGGTACCAGCTTTTTATTAAATTTTGCGCAGTCGACGATTACTTTCCAGAGCGCATCCAGATCCTTTGCTTCCTGCGGATTTTCCGGGATTAGTTCTACCAATGATTTGTCTCGGGTTATTTTCATAACTCCCTCTCCTTTGTAGTTCATTCACAATCTGTTGTCTTACGTGCTTATCTATCAGTATACAACGTTAAAACCTGTAAAACGGGGTCAACAAAATCTGTGAAACTTGACCGTGCCTGTATGAAAAGACATAGATAATCAATAAATCATTATACAAAAATTGCCAGTATCAATTTGCCAGGCTTCTCTCCACAGCGCAGATGCGGTGAAAAAAATAGTGACAAGCCGGTTCCCAGGGTTATTTTTCTCGGATGCACAAGTAATTATAGCCACTGAAATGAATGATAACAGGACCTACCATGAGCGATTTCCACGCAGACTGCCAGCCCGTGTTGATCGGCAGTCTACCCCATCTGAATCACCATGATGCGGTCAGCCTGATTTTCGACCACACTCCACAGATTCCAATCTGGCCGCAGCTCCCCCATTACCGGGAGGAGGGGATGCTTCTCCAGTTTCTGTCGGGACTGCCGGGCATCACCCAAAAGGAGACTAAAGTCTTCGTTGATTCTTCGGGGGAAGATTTCGAAACTGAATTGCTCTCTTTTTTTGAAGACTACCTTGGCGTGGTCGAAGGCACTACGGAACTGGGTGATTCACGCTTTGTCCTGGGTTCAAAGGAAGCGCCAGGATTCGAGCTGTTTCTGGAGGAGGCCCGCCGACGAAAAGATAATCTGGTGGCCCTCAAGGGGCAGATTACCGGGCCGGTGACGTTCTGCACAGGACTGGTCGATCAGCAGGGACGGGCTCTGTTTTATGACGACCAGCTCCGGGACGCGGCCGTCAAGCTGCTGGCGCTGAAAGCCAGGTATATGACTAAAGAGATGGCCGCCATCAAACAACGGCCGCTGCTCTTTTTCGATGAGCCCGGCCTGGCCGGGTTCGGTTCCTCGGCCTTTATCACCATTACTCCGGAAGACATCAAGGCGTGTCTGAGCGAGGTCTTTGAAGGCGTAAGGGAGGAAGGCGGGCTGAGTGGTGTACACGTCTGTGCCAATACCGAATGGCCAGTCATTTTTGCTACCGGAGCCGAGGTGATAAGTTACGACGCCTATTCTTTTTTCGACAAGCTGGTACTCTTTGCCGAGCACCTGAAAGCCTTTCTTGACAGGGGCGGCATTCTGGCTTCTGGAATCGTGCCGACCACGGCAGAATTAATTGATCGGGAAAGCACTAAAAATCTGGTCGATAAATGGGTGAGACAGCTCGGGCAACTGGAGGAGCTGGGGGTGTCGAGAGAGGTGGTGATCAAGCAGACCCTGATAACACCGAGCTGCGGCACCGGCACGGTCAGTGAAGCGCAGGCGCGGCGCGTCCTGGAGTTGACCAGGGATGTCTCCTCCGCGATCCGGAAACGTTTCCTCTTATGAACAGTGAATTTCTGCGTCTCAGGTGGGCTCCCGCAGGAGAGGCCGACTGTGCGTGTCTGTTGATCATCCCCGAGCGGTCCATCGAAGAGCCTGGCTACATAAAGGCGATTCATCCTTCGGGGGCTGGCAACAAGCATGAATTTCAGGCCCTGGCCCAGACCGGCTACTATCAGTTTCAGGACGATGAGCTTGATTATTACCAGACGGCGGGACAGATAGAAGTGGTCCGCGGCGATGATAAAGAGTCATTGGAGGATGGCATGGTCCTGTTCAGGGATGGTAGTGGTTCCATACGGGCGGTGGTGCACCAGTCGGCGCCCCTGAAGAGGCTGCTGGAAGCCACCAACCGTTTTTGCACGAGGTGGGTGAGACTGGATATTTGAACAAAAATCCTAATTTTCTTGATAACGAGAAGAAAATTAAATCGACTGGATCAGGTCAATCCGCTTATAGTCATAGCACCGCGTCCAAGGGGACGCGTAAAAGAGATAACATTAAATGGGGACGCAAGTTAAGCATCCCCCCCAAAGCCAGGATGGAATAGATATTCATGCAGCGGGTAAGCGTGTTTCAGCAAAAAGGCAGCGGCGAAAGAAAGATCGAAGCGGTGAGAAAGTACGGCAGTGACGTGATCACCCTCGAGGTCGTCTCCATCGACGATGAGCTGCCCGCGATTATAGATGACACCAGCATCTACCTGCCCACGGAGCTGCACGCCGACCTGGTGCTCGATTTTCTCACCCATAAGGATCTGTCGCTGGATCTTGCCGCCATCTGTGCGGCCAGCAATATTCCGGTGATTGCCTCGGGCAAGAAGCTGACCAATAAGTGGGTGCTGACGCCTCCCACCTGATGCGGACTGCCAAGGCAGGAAGGTCTTGGTCACTACGGCGAGCGGTTCGGCGCCCCCGAGTTTGAGGTGGAAATAGAGGACGGCATTATCAAGGACGTTCGGGTAATCCGTGGGGCCCCCTGCGGCGCCTCCTGGGAGGCGGCCAGGCGAATGCTCGGTGTCGACATCGGGGAAGCCCCGAGGAAGATGGGGCTGGACACCCAGTTCTATTGTTTCGCCGACCCGGCCGGCTGGGACCCGATCCACGGCAAGAGCCCGGTCCATTTCGCCGGCAGGGTGCACAGCAAGGCCCTGGCCGACGCGGTCAAAAAGATACTCAAAGTGTTATAGTACCAACCCCACCACGACTAGGATGGACAGCCGCAAGGACCGCTACTACTCACGCAACGTGTGTGGCGTCTCGACGGTTGAATTCTTCTGGGGACTTGGTTTTCCCATCGTCCTGGAATCCACTTTCCTGCAGCTTTTTCTGAAATCGCTGGGGGCCTCCAGCCTGCTCATCGGCAGTGTCCCGTTTCTGCTCATCATCGGTATTTCCTGCTTTCCTCTTTTCGCCAGCTACTATTCGAGGAATTACCGCCGCAAACGTCCCCTGGTGATAGCATGTCACCTGGCGGCCGCCTTCATGGTGCTGGCTTTTGGCATCGTTCTGCTGGTGGTCAGGGATGCTGCCTCTATATTGGTGCTCTTCCTGGTTTTCTACGCACTCTTCTCCATCTCTCTGGGCCTCTGCATACCGATATGGCTTAACTACCTGGTCAGAATCTTCTCAGAGGCCAAGACGGTGCCCGGACTTGGCTATATGATGATGTTCCAGAATATCGGCAAGATTATTTCCAGCCTCTTCATTCTCAAGATGGTGGAAAAATATGCATTCTCTCCCGTTTCCTCGGCCTGGGTGTTCATGCTGACCGGCCTGGTCTTTGCACTGGGGGCCATCAGTTTTCTGCTGACCAAAGAAGAGCTCGACCCCGATGATCCGGAACCGGATGATACCTCCTTTGTTCAGCATATTCGCGAATCGTTTGGGGATATAGCAGCAAACCGGCAGTTTCTGCTCTTTCTGGCCGCCGATCTCGACTTTTACGTGATTCTCACCGTATTCTCCTTCTACGCCAACTACGCCACCGGTTTCTATGGGGTGGCCCCGGCTATTGCCGCCGGTCTTTTCGTGGCCTGCATCTACGGCGGATCGATTACCGTCAATATCCTGCTGGGGACCATGGACCTGCTGTCTCTCAAGCAGAAGTTCATTCTCTCCAAATTCGTCACTCTGGCGCTGCTCTGTCTGCTGGTCTTTTTCCCGTCAGCACCGGCTTTTTTTGTGATCAGCTTCATGCTCGGCTTTGTCCGGGCCATACGCAACGTCGTCTATCCACCGTCGGTGAAGCGGTTCGCCGCTCGTACCGACGCCACACCCTATTTCTCGATGGCGCCGGTACTGACCCTGCCGTTTGCTGCCGGGTACCCGCTGCTCTTCGGCAAAATGCTCGATTACCTTGCCTGGCTGCAGCAGGACAGCTATCGGCTGCTTTTTGGCATCTCGGCCTTTATCATCCTGATAACTCTTTACCTGAGCTTTCAGGTCGACTACAGCAGCGGGCGAAACTGAGCATCAGACATTCTGCCTGGCCTTTAATGCCGCCAGGGTGGTCAGGTTGAAAATATTGCCCGGATTGGATCCCCGTTCGATAATATGGGCCGATTTTTTCAACCCCACCAGGATCGGCCCGATGGTGTCGACTTCGGCCAGCCGCATGAACAGTTTATAGGCGATATTGGCCGCGTTAAGATCTGGAAAGATGAGAATGTTCGGTTCTCCTTTCAGGGCCGAAAACGGAAAAAGCTCCTCACGCAATTCGGTGTTGAACGCCATATTGGCCTGCATCTCACCTTCAACCTGCAGGTCCGGCGCCAGCTCCTTGATCAGGGCGGTGGCCCGGGCAACCTTGGCTGCACTGGGGGTCTCGGAGGAACCGAAGTTAGAATAGCTGAGCATGGCCACCTTGGGGGTGATGTCGAACTCTTTGACAAAACCGGCAACCGAGACCGCGATGTCAGCGAGCTGCTGATCGGAGGGATCGATGTTGACGGCGGTGTCGGCAAAGAACAGAGTCCTGTTCTTGAAAACCATCATGTACACGCTGGCCACCGTCTTGTGTTCGGTGTTCTTGCCAATGCAGTGCAACAGTCGACGGACCGCATAGGGATAGGGCAGGGACTGGCCATAGACCATCGAGTCGACATCGCCGGTGCTCAGCATCATGGCGCCAAAGTAGCCGGTGTCCCGCCTGATCAGGTCCTTGGCGTAGGGCAGGGTGATGCCCTTGCGCTGCTTTCTCTTGAAGAATTCCTCGGCATAGCGATCCACCCGCTCCTCTTCCTGTCGAGGGTCGATAATCTCGATCTGATGATCGGTCACTCCCTGGGCAGTCAGCGCCGCTTCGATCGATTTGCGATCGCCCAGCAGAACCGGAATGGCGAGGTTCTCCTCCATGACACGGATGGCGGCCCGCACCACCTTTTTGTTATCCCCTTCGGGGTAGACGACCCGGACTGGTTCTTTCTTCACCCGATTGGCGATATAGCGAAGAATCGATTTTGACATGCCCAGGGTTGACTCGAGATGTTCGGTGTATTTCCGCAGATCCTCTATGGGTTTCCTGGCCACCCCGGTTTCCATCGCCGCTTTGGCGATGGCAGGAGCTATCCTGAGCAGGGCACGCGGGTCGAAAGGGGTTGGAATAAGATACGTGGGTCCGAACTCGAAGCGCTCGACTCCGTAAGCGCGCAGTACCCGGTCCGGTACTTCCTCCTTGGCCAGGTCGGCAATCGCCCTGACCGCTGCGATCTTCATTTCGGTGTTGATCTCAGTGGCTCGCACGTCGAGGGCGCCGCGGAACAGAAAGGGAAAACAGAGCACGTTGTTGACCTGGTTGTGATAATCACTTCGACCAGTGGCCATAATGCAGTCGGGCCGTGCTTCGACCGCATCCGGATAGGATATTTCCGGCTCCGGATTGGCCATGGCGAAAATAATCGGTTTGGCGGCCATCGTTTTCACCATATCCTGGGTCAGAACTCCGGCCACGCTGACCCCGCAGAACAGATCCGCGCCGACCAGCGCCTCTGCCAGGGTACGATGGGGGGTATCGTTGGCAAAGCGCTCCTTGTAAGGATTCATCGACTCGGTGCGGCCCTTGTAGATGGTGCCCCTGGAGTCGCACATGATCAGGTTCTCCCTGGAGAGTCCCAGGGAGACGAACATCTGGGCACAGGCTATGCCTGCGGCCCCGGCTCCGTTGAAAACGGCCTTGACTTCCTTGATATCACGGCCGGTAATTTCTATGGCGTTGAGCAAGGCGGCGCCGGTGATGATCGCCGTGCCGTGTTGATCATCGTGGAACACCGGAATATCGATCTTCTCCTTGAGCTGTTCCTCGATGTAAAAACATTCGGGCGCCTTGATATCTTCGAGATTGATGCCGCCAAAGGTCGGCGAGATCAACTCGCAGGTCCTGACGAACTCATCTGGATCTTCCGAATCAACCTCGATATCGAAGACATCGATGTCGGCAAATTTTTTGAACAGAGCGCCTTTGCCCTCCATCACCGGTTTACCGGCCACAGCGCCGATATTGCCCAGGCCGAGTACGGCCGAGCCGTTGGAGATGACGGCAACCAGGTTGCCTTTGGCGGTATACTCATAGGCATCCTCACTGTTTTCGGCGATTTCCTGGCAGGGCCGGGCGACCCCTGGACTGTAAGCCAGTGACAGATCTTTCTGGGTGGAGAACGGCTTGGTGACCACCACCTCAATTTTTCCCTTCCTGCCGGTTCTATGATACTCAAGTGCTTCTGAATAGATATCGGTGCTCATGTTCCCTCTCATTTAGGATGGCGGTTGACTGTGCGAAGACGTCAAATTCTGGTAACACCAGATTTTTTTAAATCTTTTTAAATATCTTAATAATTGATTTCGCTTAAAATAATATTGGTAAGACCAGAAGTCAAGACGGATTTGTGTGGGCACGATCTGCCCCATGGAAGTTCTGATTAGCAATGCTGCAACAGGATGAAGCAGATTATGCGATGAAGGCAATTGGCAGCAATCCTACCTCTTCATCTTTGAACCGAGTGGCCGCGCAGCCAGCCGAAGCGAATAAAAAAGGCGGCAATAAGCAGGTAGCTGGCTGTTGCCGAAAGGAGCATCGCTGTTCTCGATATCCCCATCTCCGCCAGTACAGCCTGCATCGCTGCACCCGACCAATAGTTCCAAATGACAAAGGAGTAGACCGTGATCATTATTGAATAGCCCAGCAGTCCAAAGAAAAATGAAGTCAGCCTCGGGTCGCCCGCCCCCATACTCATAAAAAAAAGCGCACAACAGAGGAATAGCAGCAGCGCCCCCGCCAACGGACCACCCAGGCCGATCTCGTGCTGCAGCTTTATCACCGTGAAGAAGAACGGATGCTGAACCAGAACCGCTACGGAAAGCAGTTTGGGGACCAGAGCAGCCACTGCTCCGCAGATTCCGCACCAGCTCGCAATCAGGTGGACAGTGTTGGCCGCTGACTTTACATCCTTGCGCAGTAAAAGGAAGAAGACCAATTGAGCCACTCCGGCAAGGATATTCAAGCCTACGACAATGGCAATGACCAACGGAGTGTACATGATACTGGTCAGCAGGGGATCGGAGATTTTCATCACGTAGACATAGGTTACGCCGACAAAGGCAAGCTGGGCTGAGCGCTGTAAATGCATGGTTAGTCAGTTTAGTGAGGCTGATTGAATCAATTAATACGCTGGGGCGTCAGGTTTGGCCTCGAGTATCATCTCCACCAGTCGTTCCATTTCCAGTCCGCTTACGCTCTTTTTCTCAGCGAATGACTCTGAATTTTAGGCGTTGTGCTTCCCCATTCCGCCACCAGCTTCCCTTCAGGTAATAGAATCACGGCGCTGGAACCTATTTCCTTGGCGTAGAGAAGCGCCCGGGCAAGTTTCTCGAAAGACCAGCCGTCAGCGAGCGGGAATGAATACCTTAAAGAGCCGTAATCTTCTTTGATCAAACCGTAGTTCGGCTCGGCTTCTGAAAAAGCCAGCAAGGGCACGAACAGGAGCAGGGTGAGAAAGGCGGCGTAGAGAAAATTTCTCAGCAGAAAGTGCATTGGAGGTTTCCCCTAAAAGTTTGATCAACAATTTCCTTGAGCAGGACAGGCTGTCTAATTCCTAACAATAAATATCGTGGTTGGGCAAGATGAAAAATGATCAGCCTCTTGACGGTCGAGCACTGCAGCAAATTATTTCCAGATGGTAACGGATCAATATCTTGGTGCGGCCATTGCCGATTTGTCGGGTGGGTAGTAAAGTAGGCTTAGGCGAATACGTTATATGAATCAGGAGATTCTTGTGGAAAACGACACTTCCCCCGACCGCAAAAAGAAGAAACCGGGCGGTCAGGGTTTGGTGATATATGCGCTATTTGTATTCACCGCCCTTGCCGTTGGCCTGGTAGTCATACTCATGCGCAGCAGGGGATACTAGCACCCGGCGGCAAATACCCTCTTTCCATTTTTCAGCGCCCAAAAATCACCGCACATCAAACAGGATTGCTGGGCGAAATAACCCCTGTTTCTCACTACACCATGGCCCATTTCGAATATGGCGGAGAAGGTGTTGGCAGATCTTTGTCTGCCACAATGTGGCAATTTGGGGCGGAGTAACTACCCTTTGTCCTAAATTCACTCCTTATTACTACCCGGGAAGATGAAAGAAACATTTGAAAAACGGCTGCCGTCAGCCCTGCCCGTGCTGGCCTGCGGCTGCCTGATGCTGGTCCTGTCAGTGGGCTATCGAGCCGGCTTCGGTATTTTCATGCAGCCGATGTCGGAAGCCAATGACTGGGGCAGGAATGTGCTCTCCTTCGCCCTGGCAGTGCAGAATCTGGCCTGGGGTGTCATTGCCGTTTTTGCCGGCGGGCTGGCAGACCGCTATGGAAATCTAAAGGTTATGCTGGCGGGGGTATTGTGCTACGTGGTGGGCATGTGGGGCATGTCCTATGCCTCCACCTATGCTGAGATTATCGCCACCGCAGGCATCCTGGTGGGAGCCGGAATCGCCGGAACCGCGTTCGGGATTGTCTTGCCTGCGCTTGCTCGAGCCGTGCCCGAGAACAGGCGCGGCTGGGCTCTAGGGCTGGGAACGGCGGCCGGCAGTTTCGGTCAGTTTCTGGTGGTACCTTTCATGCAGGAAATGGTCGATCTGGCCGGCTGGTTCAGAGCCTTGCAGATCATCGGCCTGTCGGCTCTGACAATGGCTGTTCTGGCTCTGCCTCTGGCACCGTACAGCGGATCCAGCGACAAGTCAGGTATGAGCATCGAGGGATCCTTGTGGCAGATTATGATCCGGGCACTGGGGGTGCGTTCCTACCGGCTGCTGGTGGCGGGATTCTTCGTCTGCGGTTTCCACGTTGCTTTCATCACCGTCCACATGCCCGGTTACGTGGTCGACCTTGGTTTTTCTCCTAAGGTCGGCGCCTGGAGTATCAGCCTGATAGGGTTGTGCAACATCTTTGGGGCTTACAGTTCAGGTATCCTCAGCGGTAAGCGACCGAAACGGACCCTGCTGACCTTTATTTATGCGGCCCGGGTGGCTGTCATTCTACTGTTTCTCTTCACCCCGGTGTCCCTGGGCTCCATTCTATTGTTCAGCGCCTTCATGGGTTTTCTGTGGCTGGCCACGGTACCGCCGACCACAGGCCTGGTAGCAGTTTTCTTTGGCACCAGGTACATGACCTTTCTCTACGGTATCGTCTTTCTGAGCCACCAGGTCGGCAGCTTCATCGGCATCTGGCTTGGCGGGGTGCTCTACGAGATATTCGGCAACTATAACGCCATCTGGATTGCCGGGGCTGTTCTCGGCCTGATCGCCGCAGTGCTTCACTGGCCGATTAAGGAACAGAGTCACGTTGGCGATTTGCAGCGGGTTTCTGTGCACTGAGCCTGGCGCTGCGGATGGGCTGTCAGAAGCGGTCGATGACCGTCACTCCCTCATGCTCGAAGCTGTTCATGGCGGGCAGTTCTATCAGCGACTCTTCCAGGCTAATGGTTCTGCTGACCAGTTTGGCCGGCTGCAGCCTTCCCGAGCCGATGAGACGAAAGATCTCCTCGAATTTGTGAGCCTGCATGCCGTGGCTGCCGAGCACTTCCAGTTCGTGGGCAATGATCCGATCCATCGGTACCGGCGGGTGGCAATGATCGGCCAGCATAAGCCCTACCTGGACGTGACGCCCCCGTTTTCTGAGGTTGGCCACCGAATTAAAGCAGGTCTGGGGATGGCCCAGGGCATCGACTGAGACATGGGCACCGCCGCCGGTAAGATCGCGTATCGCTTCGACGACATCCGCCACCTCTCTGGCGTTCACGGTCACAGTGGCGCCCACCGAGGCGGCAAGAGTCAGTTTGGCGTCGTCGATATCGACTGCTGCCACATTGGCACCCAGGGAGGATCCGATCATGATGGCCGAGAGCCCGACGCCGCCGCAGCCGTGCACCGCCAGCCACTCGCCGGCCTGCAATCGCCCCTGGGCAACCACGGCCCGAAATGAAGTGATGAAGCGGCAGCCGAGGCTAGCGGCGCTTATGAAGTCGATCTCGTCGGGCAGCTGAACGAGATTAATATCGGCGTATTTGATGGCCACGTACTGGGCGAAGGAACCCCAGTGGGTAAAGCCCGGTTGAAACTGGTTATCGCAGACCTGATGATTGCCCGAGGCGCACTGCCCGCAGTATCCGCACCCGCAGACGAAGGGCAGGGTCACCCGGTCGCCCTCGCGCCAGTTCTTAACCTGATCTCCCACCGCTCGAACCACGCCGGCGAGCTCATGACCGGGCACATGGGGCAGTGAGATATCGGGGTCATGCCCCATCCAGCCGTGCCAGTCGCTCCTGCACAACCCGGTTGCTTTGACCTCGATGACGACGCCATCGCCGTCGGGTGAGGGGTCGGCCACACTCTGCAGGGTCAAGGGTTCCTGAAAGGCTTCGTAATAGGCTGCTCTCACATTCACACCTCTGTGTCTATTGGTCAGTTACGGTCTGCTAATCTTTTCTTGATCAAGGCACCCAGACAGGGAATGGCTGCTTCTATATCTGCACCCTCTGCCTGGGAAAAGGAAAGCCGAAACGTATTGAGGCCGCCGCCGTCGACGAAAAAGGCTGAACCGCTCACAAAGGCGATGCGCTCCTCCAGGGCGTCCAGCAGAAGATCATCGCCGCTCATTTGTGCGGGTAGGGTGACGAAGGTGAAGAAACCACCGGACGGTCTTGTCCAGTCAACCTCATCGGGGAAGTGCTCACCCATCAGCCCCAGCATGAGATCACGCTTGCGGCGATAATGAGCCCGGTTGCGGTCAATGCCCTCCTGCAGCTTTTGAGACTGGATGAGTTCGAGCAGAATCAGCTGGGCGAGGCTGTTGGTCGAGATATCGGAGGCCTGCTTGAAGCGCTCCATCTGGTCGATTACCTCAGATTGTGCAGCAACCCAGGCCACTCGCATGCCGGGAGAAAAGGTTTTCGAGGTGGAATGAAAGTGGACCACGCAGCCGCTCCTGTCGAGAGCCGCCAGCGAGGGCAGGTGCTTACCTTCGAAACGGAGCTCGCCGTAAGGGTCGTCCTCGAATATCATGAACTGGAAACGGTCGGCAAGATCGAGCAACTCCCGGCGCCGTTCCAAAGACATGGTAATTCCGGACGGGTTCTGGAAATTGGGGATCACATAAACCGCCTTGACGCGACTGCCATCGCGGTGCAGGGTCCGAAGTGCATCTTCCATGAGATCGGTCCGGATGCCCTGTCCATCGAGCGGGATGCCGAAATTGATGCCCCCCTGGGAGGCGATGGTGGCGGTCGCTCCAAAATAGCTGGGTAGACCAACCAGCACCACATCGCCGGGGTCGATGAAGAGACGGCAGGCCAGATCGAGTCCCTGGGCGGAGCCCGAAGTCACCAGGATCTGATCGGCGGTGATTCTCGCGCCCAACTGGCTTTCGGCGAGATCGGCGAGCGCCCGTCGCAGGGCCGGGTGACCCCTGGTGGAACCGTACTGGAGTGCCGAGTCACCCAGAGATTCGAGCAGTTCGACGACGATCTTACTGATCTCGGCAGTTGGGAAGACTAACGGATCGGGCCAGGCCCCGGCCAGCGATCTCATGCCGGGCTCTTCCAGCAGCTTGTGGATCGCCTCGATGGCCGAAGGCTTGAGCGTTCTGGCGTTGACAGAAAAAAGTTCTCCGGGTTTATGCGGTGCCATGCTTCTCCCTGATACGGATGGACTCAGATGTCGTCTTCAGCTGCGGGCTCACTCCCAGGCGGCGCCACCGGACGCTCGGCCGCCTCCTCATACCCGCAGCGCTCCAGCAGATGGGTGCGCTCCGCAACCAGTGCGGCCCGGAGAGATTCAACAAAGAGGCCGCACACCTCCTGCATCGCCAGCCTGCCTTCCAGCGCGGCAATCATTTTACCCTGACAGTGCTCGATGATCTGTGCTCTGGTCGGCTTCCCGGTCATGGTCATCCTCGGGCCCCTCCCTGGAACTTGTTATATCAATCCGCCTGTCTGAAAGCAACTGCGAGATACATTTCTTTGGTCAGCAAGGACGGGGAGCTCGCCGTTCAGCATTGCATTTAGTCCCCAAACGAATTACTCATGACTGAGGTATTTTCACCGGTTTTACCCGCGCTTCATCCGCTGTGCTATTCCCACAGCAAGCCAACGAGGAGGTTCGCCATGTTAAAGCATGCTTATTGCGCCCCAACTTCTCTCAAAATAATTGCCCTGCTCGCCTTAGCAGCGGCGCTGGTGGCCATAGCGATGGTGCACCACGCCCAGGCAGAATTTGAGGAGCCTCCGCTGCTCTCGGCCAGGGAGATATTGCCGTCCGAGCAGCTCAAAGGCCCGAATCATGAGGTGGCTGACGAGGTTGAAAACAACGGTTTGTTCAACCGTTATACGGTGAGTTCACCATTTGGCAGCTTCGAAGCTCCATCGTCCTCTGCTCTGGGGTTTCTTATAAATGAGCTGAATGCCATTGCCGAAATGAAAAAGGTAAAAACCGACGACACGGCAATTGCCTCACTGAAGCAGTCGGGAGAAAATACCATAGCGGGCATCAAGAACCTGTTTACCAATACCGAGGAAACAGTCAAAGGCGCGGCTTCCGGGGTACAGAGCCTGTTTCACCGGGCCAGTGAAACGATCGGCAAAAGGGAGGTCACCGGCGCCGAAGACAGCAAGGCGCAGCAGCTTATCGGTTTTTCCAGATCGAAGGGAGAGATTGCCACCGCCTTTCACGTCAATGTCTACTCCCGCAACAGAGTGCTGCAGGAGGAACTGGACCGGTTGGCCTGGGCCGATTATCTCGGAGGGCTCGGGGTGGGGCTGGCCACCAGCATGGTGCCGGGAGTGGGGGGCATCGTCCTGTCCACCTCCGGTGCGGCCAGACTTTTAAACGAAGCAATCAACACTACGCCAGCGGCGGAACTCTGGGTGCAAAGCAGAGACAAGCTTCTGGCCCTGGGCATGGACGGTGACACAGTTCAGCTCTTTCTCAATAATCAGATGTACTCGCCGGCGCTTTACACTGTCATGACCGCGGCGCTGGAGTCGATGAAGGGAGTAGACAATCTCGAATTGTTGCTCAAGGTCTCACTGCAGGCAAGTTCACCTGAAATGGCCCGGGTGATCACCGAGATAACAGTCTTGACGGCAGGTTATCACACCCATGTGACTCCCCTCAGAACAATCTTACCAATGGCCCGCATCACCAAGGCGGTCACCAAGGATGGCGCAGTGGCGGTGATCCTGCCGACCGATCATCTTATCTGGTCCGAGCGGGCGGCCAACGCCTTGATGGAGATGTCAGATACGCCCGCAGTTTCTGAAAGCGCCGGTAAGGAGTTGTGGGTCCTCGGGGATCTGAGCGATAAGGCCCGCGATGAATTCAAAAAAGCGGGATGGAAGATCACCACCGGAGCAGGCCAACAATTATTGCCTGCCAAGGATTAGCTGTTGCGAACAGGTTCATCGTTTATGGGGCCACTCATCAGATCCATAGTGTCGCGTCTGCATACTGCGTGTGAATCAGGTCTTCTGGTCGCCGTCCTCTGGGTGTCGATTCCCGGAGGTATGTCAGCCTGGGCGGAGGATCCCGCTATGGATCCGCTTTCCGCTGAAGAGAGCAAACCCCTGGAAAAAGAAGCTGCAAACAGTATTGAAGGTACCCTTGAGCAGCGCGACGAACTGGTTTATGACCCAAGAAGGCGAAGCTTGTTCCCGGATTTCTACTATGCGTTTCGAAAGAAGCAGCTCAACTGGTGGCAGAAGCTCAGGGTCGAGTTCACCCTGAGCTATGATGTGCTCACCCAGCACTACAATGACGCTGACGTGAGTGTTGCAGGGACGGCCGGGGACCTCAGTCTGAGCGGGCGCTGGCTGATAGGAGGGCAGAAATTTCACAAACCCGTGTACCTCGCTTTCCGTGTGCGGGACCGCCGGGCCTATTCCGAGTTTGCACCTTCTGACATCGAGGGGCAAACCGATCTGCTCTGGGGGACCGTTGACGGCTTCAACGACTCAGGGTTTCAGGTGCCCGACTTTTATTTCGACCAGCGACTCTTTGACGATAAGCTGGCACTGCGCTACGGTCAGTTCTCCATCGACTCATTTGTCGATAAGCATTCTATGCGCGGTGCGAAAAGATACTTTCTAAACCAGGCCTTTTCCAACAACCCGACGGTTAACTTCCCCAGTTACGGTGCGGGTTTCACCACCACCTGGAACCCCACCGGCAGCTGGGAACTTAGCGCCGGAATTTCCAATATCCAGGGCGTCGAAGGCGATGCCCAGATCGATTTCAGCCTCAATTCCAGCGCCCTGTTCGGCACCGTTCAGGCGGCCTACACATTTACGGGCCTGGATGGTAAAGGTGCACGCCTGCAGCTGATGGGCTGGGCAGGCGATGAAAATGCTGTGGATGAATATCGAGGCGGCCAAGGTTACAGCGCCACCCTGGAACATGAGGGAAGGGAGGAGAATGAAATCTATGTACTCAGATTAGCCCAATCATATGGCGATCCGACTGACACCGATATGCTCTTGTTCATCGGCCACGGTAAACAGATTAGAGGATTTGACAGTTTCGGCCTCGGTGTCGGGGTGGGAAGATCCGCCGCCACCCAGATTTGTCAGACGGTGGTGGAAACCTATTACCGCTGGCAGGTTACCAAGGAGCTGGTGCTCACCCCTGATTTACAATTAATTTTCGGTAATGATGACAGTACCAAGGAATCGAAGGTCCGGGTGGTGGGAGGCATCCGACTGGGCATTATTTTCTAGCCTTAGCAAAAAAAGCGCTGCTCTTCAACGCTGGCGTACCTGCTCCTCGATGCTCTTCTGCAGGGTCTGATCGGCGTCATCCAGCAGACCGATCACCTTTCCCTGGATGGAGATGATCTCTTCCTGCTCATTGAGCTCTCGTCTGAGAGATTCGATCACCAGTTCCCGCTCGCTGAGTTGCCTATGCAACTCCGCTATTTGTTCGTTGAGGGCTGCATCCCGCTCGCTGATGTCCTTTTCGAGGTCAGCCAGCTGCTCTTTGAGCACATTTTCTTTTTCCTGGGCGCCGGCAAGCTGTTTTTTAAGCTCTGCAATTGCTTTCTCATCTTCCGCTTTCTGCTCCTTTGCCGGGACATAGTCGATTTTCAGGGCTTTGAAAATATCATCGGTATTTGAACATGAAGACATCAGCGACCCGACGGCTGCAACTGTCAAGGAGGTAGTGAAACCGACAAATCTGGCAAAGTTCATAGGGACACCAGCACGACAATAGGGATGGGATGAATCTTTCTGCTCCTCACGTGCCCTGCCTGCGGAGGCCTCCCTTGCTCTTTGCCCTGGATTAGGACTATACTGATCGAACAGGGCGGGGGAGACCAGCCTAAAAGCACAGTAAATTCTGTTTCCACACATAGTAGCTATATCATAAATTGCTCTCTTTTATAAGGTGTTGTACCGAAAGCAATGCTCGAAAAAATTTCCAGCCTTATCAACAGCTGCGATAAACACGGGCTCGCCTCGCTTCTAAGAAGTAAGGGAGCCAGACCTTTCATCCATCGTCAGCTCGCCCTCCGGCTCATTACGGCTGCAGTCATAATTTCATTGCTATTAGCGGTAGTGGTGTTTGTGCTCGAATACCGCCGGTTGGGAAAGCAGGTAAACAATCGGGCGGCGGAAGTGGTGTCGAATTTCAATGATCAGATTCAACGTTTAGGGCTCACTCTGGAGTATCAGCAAGAGGAGGTGCGGCAGGAATTGAAAATGCTGCTGATCGCCGGCAAGTCTATTCCGGCTGCGGGTAAACTGGTATATGCGAGCATCTACAATCTGGAAGGCATGCAGGTAGCCGCCGAGTTCGATAGCAAACACTCCCAGATAGTCACAGTAAAAGAGTTAGCGAAAGCCATCGAAGAGCGGCTCAGAAACAAACCCATCAGTGAGCAATCATTCAAACAAATCAAGGGCACCCCCTTCATCCGTCTGAGTTTTCCTTTGTACGACAGCTTTGGCAACCAGTCTTCGTCCATCGAAGGGATTTTCGAAGTATCGGAGAGGGCCCGCCAAGAAGTCACCTCCAGGATTGCTCGATCGGTTTCCGGTGCTATCGCCACGGTGCTGCTCACCACAATTATCCTCTACCCGGTTATCAGCAGATTAATCAATCAACTGACCGTTCTGACGGAAAACCTGGTCGAATCGAACGTTGAAACACTGCGCGTCATCGGCAGCGCCATCGCCAAACGGGACAGCGACACCGACAGCCACAACTACAGAGTCACCATCTACTCAGTTGCACTGGCTGAGAAAATAGAGCTGAAGCCCAAAATCATCCAGGGCTTGATTAAAGGTGCTTTTCTGCATGATGTGGGAAAAATAGGGATAAGTGATCAGATTCTCATGAAACCTGGAAAATTGTCCGAAGAGGAATACGAGGCAATGAAGCTTCATGTCCAGCACGGCGTCGATATCGTAACCCAGTCGGAATGGCTCAGTGATGCAGTTGATGTGGTCGGTTATCACCATGAGCAGTTTGCCGGTGGAGGATATCCTGCCGGCCTCAAAGGGAATGCCATACCGGTTAATGCGAGGATTTTTGCCATTTCTGATGTCTTCGACGCCCTAACCTCCAAGCGGCCCTATAAAGAGCAGCTAACGCTTGACACCTCCTTGGAGATACTGAGCCAGGGGCGTGGCACGCATTTTGACCCGGTATTGCTGGATAGTTTTCTGGAGATATCCACACCGCTCTACGAGCAGTTTGCCAATGGCACAAACCAAGTACTTTTCAAAAGGATGGAATTTATCATTCTCAAGTATTTTTCCAAAGAATATCGTTATGGCGATGACGACCAGAGTGTTTGAGCGGACCTGCCCGGTAGAGGTCAGGCCGCCTGCCCCACACCACTGCCTGTGTGCATAGCTGTCATCAGAATCTCCATCATGAAAAATCCCTGACCGAACCACTCGTTCACTTTCTCATCATCGGCGCACTTTTCTTACTCGTCACTCTTCTCAGTGCATTCGTTGTCTCGCTCAAGCGCTACCGGGCGAGAATTGTTGTCAGGGTGATGGGCAGTTGGGTGGCGGCCTACGGAATCCTGATAATTGTCTGGTATTTCAAAAGACAGATAGGTTGACCCCGGGAAGGCGGTAAGGCAGCAATTAACTGGTTTACCGCCTAAAGCTTTGGAGTATGCCCCGGATCAATTCAGGGCCGTGGTCAAGTTCTCAAATTTCCAGCCCGACATCCCTTTTTCTAAAATCAGCAGACGATCTTCGGAGATGCCGTTGGTCGCCAGATAATCGTAGGTGCGTTTTGCTCCCCCGGCGCCACGCGGACAGACGATGACTACAGGTCTCGAATCGTTGCGCTGCAGTTCAAGGATTGGATTGAGCCGCTCCCGCTCGTTGCTGGATTTCACCGGATAGGCATGGGTGGCAAGCGAGCCGGGAATATGGTGCTGCTTGAATTCCTCCTCGACCTGGATGTCAATGATCAGCAGATCGTCGTTGGCGTTTATCCGCTCCTTCAGGTCATCCGGGCTTATGTAGTTGTATTGGGCCGCGATGGCGGCGGGTGCCAATAAAACAAGTGCAAACAGGGTAAAAATAGTCCTCATCGGGGCGCTCCTCTTGTGGTTGATTTGGCGTTTCTGCATCTGTTGACTTCGTGCCTGCACCTTTATCCAAATAATTCTGATAATACAAATTGGAAAAAACTATAATGAAGGGGCTGCCTATTTGTTCAGCAGATGAGAACCGAGAACCGGAACTCTTGCCGGTTTAGGAAGTGGCGGCAGTCGATGAGAAAATTCGACATGCCGGAAACGCTCAGTGATGAGCGCTAGTGGAATTTCAAGCGCTGCTCCAGCCGGCGAACCATCCAGGAAAACATGAGGATCAGCAGAAGGTATTCAACCACCAGCACCGTGTAGATCTCCAGGGGCCGGTACACCGTAACCGTGAGCTCGTTGGCTCGCCTGGTCAACTCCTGCAGGCCGATTATGGATACCAGGGAGGACATTTTAAGCATGTAGACGAATTGATTGCCAAGAGGCGGCAGAATTCGGCGCACCGCCTGGGGCAGGATGATCACCCGCATTTTCTGGTAATAGTTGAGACCGAGCGAGTCGGCAGCCTCTATCTGGCCTCTGCCGATGGACTGGATTCCGGCCCTGAAAATTTCTGCCTCAAAAGCACTGTCGCTGATAGCCAGAGCGACAACACCGGCCGTGAACGGATTCATGGAGATACCGAGAACCACCGGAAGTCCGTAGTAAACCCAGAGTATCAGCACCAGAATC
This sequence comes from Desulfobulbaceae bacterium, assembly GCA_024640625.1. Classification (GTDB taxonomy): domain Bacteria; phylum Desulfobacterota; class Desulfobulbia; order Desulfobulbales; family Desulfocapsaceae; genus JABDQA01. The sequence continues at coordinate 5,353 of JAHEER010000020.1, read as the reverse complement.
GGGATGGCCCGAAAGATCTCGACGTAGGTCCGATTAGCCCAGCGCAGCCACGCTATCTCAGAGATTCCCGTCAAGGCAATGAACAACCCGATCAGGATGGAGAAGGAGATGGACGTCAATGACAAGGCCAGGGTCAGCCATACTCCGCCGGCCAGAAACTTGAGATTGGCAACACCCTGGTCGGTGGTTGGCATGATTTCGAACCAGCCCCATTCGTAGGTTGAGCTGGAACAGCCGGTCAGGATGGCACCGATAGCGCAGCACAGAGCCAGTCTCGCCAGAAAGGGTTTGGCGCTCATCTTCTCCCCGGTGAAAGGTATCGAGGTGACCGGGCGGTGCGGATCCTCAGATTCCCGGCATCCATTTTTTCTTCAGTTCATCGAAAAAGCCTCGATTGAGCTTGATGGTGATCCAGTGATTGAGGTAATTAAGCCAGACCTGGTCGTCCTGGGCCACGATGAAAGCCAGATCAGCGGGAGTCCGCGGTTCTGAAACTGGAACCACGGCAAGCTGTTGATGGGCCTGGGTGAGCAGGGAAGCCTCCAGGTTGCTGGTCACCGATACCAGGGCCCGACCCGCCAGCACTTCTTGGAAATCACGTGCAGGTGCCTCTATGCTTCTGATCTTGGCATTGGGGAAGAACGCTTTAACCTGCTGCTCCTGGGAGGTGCCCAGGGTTACCGCCACAGATACCTCAGGCTTATCGATGTCGCCCCAGTCCTGGAATTGCTCCAGGTTCTTTTTGAGGGTCAGGGGAACAGTGCTTACCTGATAATAGGACGTGGTGAACCCTACTGTCCTTATTCTGGCGGGGGTTACCGAGGCACTGGTGCTCATGTCGTACTTGTCGGCGATAATTCCATTGACCAGGGTTTTCCAGTCGGTGGGGACAAAGGTAAGCTTCACCCCCAGATCGTTGGCCAACTCCTTCATCACATCGATGTCGAACCCCTTGTAACTGTTGCTGGCCGGGTCGCGGACCGTCATTGGGTTCCAATCGCCGGTGGTACCGACCCTCAATTCGCCTGCTTTAAGGATCTGGTGCAGGCGGCTTTCCGACTGTGCTGATACGGTGGTAGTTAGTGTTACTGTGGCGAGAATAACGAATAGAAAATAGATGATATGCCGTCGCATGTCTTACTCCTCTGGATGAATTTCGCGGATGACTCCCATCAGTATAAGACCGGCGAGTTCATCTGCAATTGGAGGAGGTACGTAAATGGTAGAAAGGATTCGGTCGCTGTTGTGATTGACTAGGCCAAACCGGCTTCCCGGAGGAGCAGCCGGTTTGGCCAAAGTGTAAACCAATTAGGAGAGGTGCTCTTTAAAGAAAGAAATTGTCCGCTCCCAGGCAATCTTTGCCTGAGCTTCGTTATACCGGGGAGTGGAATCGTTGTGAAATCCGTGGCGGGTGCCGTCATAGGTGTACATGACGAAATCCTTGCCATTGTCCTCCAGAGCTTTTTTGTAGTCGGCCTGGCTGGCGTTTACCCGTGGATCATCTTCGGCGTACTGGATCATCAGCGGTGCCTCGATCTTGGCTACGTCTTCCATTTTAGGGGCACTGCCGTAAAAGGGAACCCCGGCGTTCAGATCACCACCCATAACCACCGCCAGCTTGTTGACCACGCCGCCGCCGTAACAGAATCCCGTTGCTCCGAGTTTGCCCGTTGACAGTTGGTGGGATTTGAGAAACTTCGCACTGTTCAGCAAGTCGGTAAAGAGTTTATCCCTATCCAGGGACTTCTGCATAACTTTACCGTCGTCATCGTTGCCCGGATATCCGCCTATCGGGGCGAGGCCGTCGGGAGCAAGGGCGAGAAATCCTTCGACTGCGAAGCGGCGGGCAACATCTTCTATATAGGGATTCAGTCCTCGATTCTCGTGGATGACCAGAACCGCCGGAAACGGTCCGTCTCCGGCAGGTTTGACCAGGTAACCGCGCATTTTTCCGGACGACCCACCGGGAGAATCGTAATCCACATAGCGAGGCTTGATTCTCTCGTCGGTAAAAGAGATCGTCTGTGCGTTCGCATAGCGCGGCAGCAGGGCTTCCGCCATGACCAATGCCGACCCGCTGGCCACCACAAGCGCCGAAGCCCGGTTGAGAAATTCACGGCGGGTCATCTGGGTATGGCAATACTCGTCGTAGAGGTCGTAAACCTGGGGATCAATGTAATCTTCCGTCATTTTCTTTCTCCTGTTGTTAGATCCTGATTTTGAAACTGCAATGTGAGGTGAAACAATTACTAATATTAATTACGAATATATATTAAAGCTCCTGCAAATTCGGTTAATTATGATATGGTTATAAAAATATTATCAGCTGCGGCCCATCAGGTTGCCGTTTGTGGGTCGTCACCATCCCTGCAGACATTTTAAAAAATGAATAATTCCAAGAAAAAAGAGCGTCAGGAGAGAATCCTCGAAGCGGCATTGAAATTGTTCACCGAAAGAGGGTATTTCAATACCACGGTCAACGACATCCAGTTCGCCTCCAAAATGAGTGTCGGGTCTCTCTACAACTATTTTGAAAATAAGGAGTCCATCGCTGTTACCCTTTACAGCAACCTGGAGAATTGCCTCTACGAGGCGTTGTGTGAGATCGAGCAGAAACACGAAAGTATGCATGACTGCTGTTATGAGGCGGTTCGTCATATATTCGAGCATACTGAGAAAACGCCCGAATCCATGCAATATCTCCTGTACACCAAGCACAGGGAGTTCATGCCGGTTGAAAAGACCGCTTTCGCCTCACTCCCATTTTTAAAAATGAAATCGTGGGTGGAAAAGGGGCAGGAAACCGGAGAGATCAGAGACATCGACCCCAATGTCGCCATGAATGCCATTTTCGGATCAGCCATCCGCATGGTGTTTCTGAGAATTGACGGCATTCTCGAAAGCCCTCTGAGCGACTATCTTGATGAGTGCTGGGAGTGTTCATGGCGGGGGGTGAGAGCCAACCCATGAAAGGCGTCTCTTGGTGCATGGACAAGACGCAGAATGGCTGGTTTCTGGGCCACCCTCTGCTGTCACAAATTAAAATCGTGTATACTTTAATTTTTCAGGACAAAACTGAAATCGTTGGCCTTGTCAGGGGCAAAAGTTAGTTTTCATTGAGCAGTTCACCATAACCAGGGAGGATTCGAATGGCTGTTCATGTGGTTATCAAGAGAAAGTTCAGAATGAACCGACCAGAACAGATTTTACCCCTTCTGAAAGAGCTCAATGAGCGGGCCCGGAATCAGCCGGGCTACATATCCACCAATACGCTGCAGAGTACTGAGGATCTGGGCGATTACCTGGTGATGAGCGTCTGGGAGAGCATTGAGGACTGGAACAGCTGGTTCCTGAATCCTGAGCGCAAAGAAATCCAGGATCAGGTGGACAGTCTGATCGGTGAGCGAACCTTTTACGAAGTATTCCGCCCGGTGGCATCCTAAGCCTGCTGAGACTGTTTCAGCGGACTGACGGGGGCCACATTCTCTTCTGGTGGTATCAGCAGAGCCGCACACCCCTGCTTGAGCCCCATCACTGAGCCGGCAACGATTTTTCCTGACCTGCTCGACTCTTCTCCCTTCCGTATATATACTACAGCGTAGCATAAATATAATAGGAGAATATCATGCTCAGACGAGATTTTATCAAGCGCTCCGCTGCGGCACTCGGTATTGCAGCGCTTGGAAAATATGGACTGGCTGCTCCAGCCATTGGCGCGGAGACGGTGGATGCACCTTTCAGCAGACGGCTCCATATTCCGCCTCTTCTCGAGAATTCAGGCTCTGCCGGAGGCGCTTCACCTTTCTCACTTGTGGTTCAGAAGGGGCAACACGAATTTTTTAACACCGTATATACGGAAACCCTGGGGTACAACGGCTCTATTCTGGGACCAACCATTCGGGTAGGCAACGGGGAGAACGTGCGTCTGCATGTGGAAAACGGTATCGATCAGGTTACCACGGTGCACTGGCACGGGCTCCACGTACCGGCCCGCTGGGACGGCGGTCCGCATCAAGTAATCGAGCCCGGGGAGACCTGGAAGCCTGAGTTCACCATCAATCAGCAGGCCGCCACACTCTGGTACCATCCCCATGCCATGGGGCTAACCGGGGAACACGTCTACCGTGGACTGGCCGGACTGTTCATCATCGAGGACGAGGTTTCGCAGACCCTGGCCCTGCCGAGGAACTATGGTGTCGACGATATTCCGCTGGTCGTTCAGGACCGCCGGTTTTTCGAAGATCGAAGTTTGGCCTATGTGCGCTCCATGCACGACGTGATGCACGGAGTTCTGGGTAATTTTCTGCTGGTCAACGGCATGCTCAAACCCTTTGTCGAGGTCCCCCGGGGCGTCGTCAGGTTCCGCTTGCTGAACGGTTCCAACTCGTCTATATACCGCTTTTATCTGTCAACCGACCAGCCCTTTCAGGTAATTGCTTCGGACGGAGGCTTCCTGGCCGCACCGGTCGGCGTGCAGGAACTGGTGCTGTCGGCCGGGGAGCGAGCCGAGATCCTGGTCGATTTCGGCGGTTCAAGTGCGGGCGACAGATTCCGCTTGCTTGTTGACCAGTTCAATGGCAACACCTATGAAGCCATGGAGCTTCAGGTCGCAGACATGAAAGCCGAGCAGACCGCGATCCTTTCCCATCTGCGCGAGCAGCCGCGTCTGGAGGAGTCAACCGCTGACCGGACTCGCCGCTTTGCCATGGAGACCATGTCGGGAAGAGGCATGGGCATGATGGGGGGGAACAGGCTGGCGATCAACGGGAAAAAGATGGACATGAACCGTATCGACGAAAAGATACCCCTTGGCTCCACTGAGATCTGGCAGGTGGAAAACCGCTCGGCCACGATGATGCAGCTTCCCCACTCGATGCACCTGCATGACGTGCAGTTTAACATTCTTGACCGCAATGGTCAGCCACCGGTACCCGTAGAGGCGGGCAGAAAAGACACTGTGCTGCTGTGGCCCAATGACACGGTCAGGCTGATCGCCCAGTTTCTCGACTACACCGGTATCTACATGTATCACTGTCATATGCTAGAACATGAGGACGATGGGATGATGGGACAGTTCGAGGTGGTCAATGCGACTGGTACAGTCTAGTTCAGATAGGCGCAGGCTTGTTCTTGACTAATCCTACTACAATGTAGTATAAAACCACCATGATCGGCCTTTTTCACAGAATCCTGCCTCGCCTGGCCAGGCAGCTCATGATCACGACCCTGGCGGTATGCATCGCACCCCTGGGTGCGGCAGGAGTTGGACAGATGATCTGTCTGTCCGACTGCACCATGCATAAGGAGGCGGTCTCCACGCCTTCCTGTTGTGAGAAAGACCTTGAACATGCAG
>JAHEER010000082.1 GCA_024640625.1 Desulfobulbaceae bacterium | reverse complement strand
CCTCATTATCGGAGAAGCGATGGGAATTATGCTGCTGGGCATCGGCCTGGGCATTGTGATGCTCTATGGCCTGCTCATCCTGGCCAAGCCCATGATTCTGTCTATGTTCGGGTTCTATCTCACCATTGGAGCGATCACCGCTTACGAAGCACTGTTGATGGGGATTATATTTTTGGCTGGAACGATCATCGGCATCCTACCCGGCTGGCGCATCTACCGCTATTCACTGGTCGATGGTATGACGGTCAGGCTCTGAGCGTGGTCAACCACATGGTCACTTCACCTCGGTAGGATCAAATCTCTCGAAGCTGCGGGCCATGGAAAGGTAGTAATCCAGCAGGTAGATCTCGGAGGGCTCGACCAGAGTATGCTCTTGATGTATTTCCGACAGCCGTTCGACATGGGCGCGAACCTGCCACATGGAAAGATCCTTGGCAACCCTGCCGGCCATCATCGGGTGATTCTTCAGCAGCGTTGCATAACTCTCGACGATCCTGTTGCGCAGCGGGAACAGCGGAAGATCGGAGCCGACCTGTTGTGACCCCAGTACGGACATGCTGGTCATAACCTGATCGAGCTCCTCGTTGGAGCGGTCAGGACGGCTGAAGTACCATGTTTCGATTTCGGCAATGCCGGTCTCCGGGTGGGCTTCAATGAATGCGGTAAGCCAGGCTGCCAGGTTGGTCGTACTGCCAAAACGCACAGCCGATTCGACCTGCTTTCTGATATAGGCGCGGTCATCCGCATGCCGGCTTTGACCCAGCAGGAGAATATAGAGGCTGTGCCACTCGATAAAGCGAAAATTTTCAAGAAATCTATAGATCTGATCAGATGGTATCTCGGGGGCCAGTATTTTTATCGTCGCATAGGGTGCTCTGCCAACTTCTAGATAGGCCTGCTCCTGGATGAGACGATGCTCGCTGGTCAAGTGCTTTGAAAAATAGTGCAGCCTTACCCGCTTCCCTTGGCTGTCAGCCCAGTCGCTGCCCTGTTCCACGATGGCTTTGATAAAAGGCTGATAAGCTCTGTCTGCGAAGGTGATCATCCGCCACTTGTCCGCAACGCTTGTCCTGGCAAGAACGACAACGCTGTCGGGGATGAACTGCAGTTTTCTTCTGGTGGATGAATCACAGAAAATCTTGACTGGGGCGCTAATACCAGTTCCCCTGATGAGCTCGGCCTGCTCGAATACATAGGGTGAATTCTCTACTTCGCGGGCAAAAATGATCTCATTATATTCCAGCAGTCGGTCGGCCAGCGTTCTTTCGGGATAGGGCACACAAATCGTACAGGCCTGCGGCTCTGAAACCCTGCAAAGCGCAGCGATAATGAAACAGAAGAGAATTACATTAAGGCAGAAGAGCCTGCGCCTGGAGAACATTGACTCTTGTGGGGCAGGTCGGCTGAGGATTTCCTGCACGGCGATCAGGTTAAAAAATCGGCAGCTTGGTGTCCAGTGATCCGTCGGTCAGATCGGTGTCCTGGACCTCACGCTGAATGGCCAGATAGTGGGAGATGACTCCTTCCTCACCATGGATGGGCACGATTTTCCACTCCATGATGAATTCCGAGCCGTCCTTGCGATAGTTGAAGGTTTTGCCGTGGAATACTCCGCCTTCGTCCAGCTTCTCCTTCAATTCCGACAAGACCTTCTGATCGGATTTGTCGCCCTGAAGAATGGCCGGCGATTTACCGATAAGCTCGTCAAAGGTGTAACCCGTCATTTCACAAAATGACGGGTTGACATAGACGATGGGATAGCCTGGTTCGGCTAAAGTGATCATGACGCCCTGGAACGACGCCTCCAGGGCAAAATGCAGCATATTCTGCATGATGGTCTGAAAATTCTGATCATAATTGAATATATTCTCCAAATTCAAGGTAGGGGACATGGTCTGTTCTCCGTTTTTCTCATTGGGGTGAAAGCTCGGCCGGATTTTTTCAACTGCGCTCAGGCGGCGTCGGTGATCTTGTCGGTTTACCCTGACAGCTCTTTATACTACACAAATTTATGCATGATTGAAAAAGGTGAAAGATAAAAATTTCCGGGTCTTTTCACCCAATATCGAGCAGGTGAACCGGAAAACTGCCTTTTTCTCTGTCCGCGCAATAGAGTCTTAAGACGTCATGGATCGAGCGAAAAGCTATTTCCTGCCAGGGTATCTCATCTGGTCTGAACAGTTTCACTTCCAGACTTTCGCTGCCGGGAGCACCAGTGCGCTCGGCCAGGGCGCACCTGAACATGATATATACCTGGTTGATTCGCACGATATTGGTGATGGCGTACGGCATCAGATCGTCGATTTGGTAGCCGGCTTCCTCAAGAGTCTCCCGGGCGGCTCCCTGCTGCAGGGTCTCGCCATTTTCGAGGTAGCCAGCCGGCAGGGTCCATTTGTCCATGGCCGGTTCGATGGCCCGGCGGCAGAGAAGAATCCGGTCGCCTGTCTCGGGGATGGTGCCTACCACCATAATGGGGTTCTGGTAATGAATGGTTGCGCATGAGTTGCAAACGAAGCGCAGTCTGTCGTCCGCTTCAGGTATCTTGCTGGTGACCGGCGCACCGCATTGGGGACAAAAATTCATGGTCGTGGCCTCGATCTGTTTTTGAGGTTGTACCACATATCTTGCTACTCCAGCGACATCTTTTGTCAGCAGCGCTGTTGACTGGGTGAGGGCGGGGCAGCGTGCTGTAAATTTTGCCCTGAAAATTGCCCTCTTGTGTTTTTCTATTGCTATTTTTTGAGAATGGCTTATGGTTGCTCCCGGTGACGAATAATCTCACCCAACAGATCACGCATAGCGTCTCGCGCCACCTGTCTTGTAGCACCCCCTTCATTTCAGTTGCCCACATTGATTCTTGCTGATCATAGCTGAGAGGAAGCAGCATGAAACTCTACATTGGCAATCTACCATTCGATGTGACCGAAACAGAATTGCTCGGTCTCTTCAGTGAGTTTGGTGAAGTTATCCATGCCAACCTGGTAAAAGATCGCTACACCGGCAACCCCAGAGGGTTTGCCTTCGTTGAAATGGACTCACGCTCCAGCGGCCAACAGGCCATGGAGTCGCTGAACAAAACGGTCTACAAAAGCAGGCCGCTGGTCTGCAACGAGGCCAAGCCGCAGAAGAAAGGGGGACGCAGACGCTAGGCTGCTGAACCTAGCAACAACGCGTACCCATGCTGGCCTGCCAGAGGGGGCGCACTTAATGTTCCAGGCAAAGGCGCTGGAACAAGAGGATCGCCGCAGGGCGATTCTAGATTAAATAGTCCTTAAGGACTGATAGCAAAGGAGTAGTAAAAATGTCAGAAGGAACAGTAAAATGGTTTAACGATGCAAAGGGTTATGGTTTCATCGCCCAGGAAAACGGCAGTGATCTCTTTGTTCATCATAGCGGAATCAAGGCCGAGGGGTTCAAAACCCTGGAAGAAGGCGCCAAGGTTGTCTTTGAGGTTGTCGAGGGTCCCAAAGGCCCGGCGGCGACCAACGTTGTTCAGCTCTAAGATTCCCTTCGTTGTTCGGGGGGGCGTGCCTGCGGCATTGCCCCCTCTCCTCCCACCTCAGGTTTAAGCTCCAAAAGGCTGCAGTGTTAAGCGGCCACCCACGTCTCCTCCAGCGCAGTACTCACTTATTTCCGCCAGAAGGCCGGAAAGAAGACCACCAGCGCCGAAAACATCTCCAGCCTGCCCACCAGCATGTTCCAGGACAGGAACCATTTCCCGAAGCCCGAAATAAAGGCATAGTTCTCGGACGGTCCCACACTTCCGAAACCCGGCCCGATATTCATCAAGGCGGCGATTACCGCGCTCATGGCGCTCAGGTAGTCGAGTTCGTCGGAAACCGTCATGATGCAGCCGCCGACCAGCACCATCAGAATATTGACGATGAAGTAGCAGACCGCCAGGTCGATCACACTCTGTTCCACCGGCCTGCCGTTTAAGCGTACCGATACGATCGACATCGGCTGGATATATATCCTCTTGATGGAGCCGTAGAGGTATTTCCAGATGATTGCATAATGCACGATCTTTATGCCGCTGGTGGTGGAGCCGGCGCAGGCGCCGATAAAGCAAACCGCAAACAGAAACATCTGCGCGGCCTGGGGCCAGAGTTCATAGTCGGCCGTGGTAAAGCCGGTGGTCGTCAACAATGAGGCGACCTGGAAGGTACCGTAGCGAAGCGACTCCAGAAAGGAGGGGTAGGTGCCGCGGAGCCAGAGATCCAGAGAAACGGCCAGGCAGAAAATCGAAAAAATGGACGCGTACCAGCGCAGCTCGGTGTTTTTTTTCACTTCACTGAAATTACCGCGCACCATCTGGAAAAAGAGCACGAAGGTCATCCCGCCCAGAAACATGAAGCAGATGGTTACCCAGTCGAAATAAGCATTGTCATAGTGGCCGATACTGGCGTTTTTGGGTGAGTAGCCGGAGGTCGAGACCGTGCCGAAGGCGGTGCACAGGGCATCGAACAGGTCCATGTCCCCGAGCACCAGAAGCAGGGTCTGCAGCAGATTCAGGGCCAGGTAGATGATCCACAGCCAGACCATCGCGTCTCTGTTGCGGGCGATGAATTTGTCGCGGGTGATGATTTGCCCTGGACTCGATTCGGCCCGGAAGAGCCGCACTCCTCCGACACCGTGGGGCAGAAAAATGATGGTCAGGGTCAAAAATCCCATACCCCCAAGCAGGTGCGTCTGGCTGCGCCAGAAAAGCAGGCCGTGCGGCAAGGCTTCAATGTCGGTGAGGATGGTTGCGCCGGTGGTCGTGTACCCCGACATCATCTCGAAAAAACCATCGGTAAAAGATGGGATGGAGCCGTGGATCATAAAGGGCAGGGCGGACAGGGCGGAGATGATAACCCAGCCTAAGGTGGCCATCAACAGCCCGTCTTTGAAGGACAGTTCGTCGACGCGGCGGAAGAAGCCGCGCAGCACCAGGCCAAGCAGCACGATGATCGCGCACGAGATTCCCAGGCTGAGCAGATCATCTTCGCCATAGATCAGCGCGCAGGCGACCGGCAGCAGCATGGAGCCGCCGGTAACCAGCAGGAGTGTGCTGAGCACATTACCGATGGCAGTGAGATTCAAAGGTGCTTGTTGAGGTTGAGTTTAGCCATGATCTCTCCAGGCAAAATCTTAATCGGTGTACAGACACTCAATCATAAAACGGTCGTTGATGCAAACCGGCGGCGGCCAGCTGCTATTTATAATCGTTGCCAATGAATTGGGATAGCGCTAAATTAACCTCTATTTCACCACTACCAGGGAGCGCTTGAGTCCATTTCGAGGGGGCGGATAACTGATTTCGAGAGGGGGGTGCGGTGGCTGACAGGAAACGCAGGATACTTGTTGGATACAATCTTTATTTCACCTCAGATGAGGTGATTGAGGTGGCAATCGACCATGCCAGGGCGTTTGACGCCACCCTCTATGTGGTCAGCTCCATTGTCGGCCACTCTCTCGATCGCCAGGGCGATGTCGCCAATCCCAAGGCCCGGGCTCGCCTCGACAACGTCAAGAAAAGGCTGAAAAGAGAAAATATCATCCACGAAGTGCACCTGATCGTCAGGCAGGATGATCCGGGTGTGGACCTTGTCCGCTTTGCCGTCGAACATGAGATCGACGAAATGGTCATCGGTTTCAAGGTGCGTTCAACCATAGGCGAGATCATTTTCGGTTCCAACTACCGGACCATGATCGCCAAAGCCCCCTGCCCGGTTGTTACCGTACACGTACCGGACGGCAACCCCATAGATGAATAAGGGGACACAAATCGAGACGGAGAGCGGCTCGGCGAGTGCCACCGGTCCGTCCGCCAGGCCTTCACGCCGCGGCCTGATTTCGCTGCTGATCGCCATTTTTGCCTATATCGGCCTGATCGTCTCCGATCCGGCCACCAGTCCCTTTTATGCCATCGAAAGCGCTCTCGGCACCGTGGGCTATTCGCTCATCGTGCCGACCATGCTTTTCGTCATTGCCGTTGCCGCCTCGGTATCCCTGGGCTATATCGCCATCGGCATTCGCTTCAACAAAGGTGAGGGCGGCCCCGGACTGATCTATGAAATGCTCGGCGTCAATCCGGCCATGCTGGCCGCTGCGAGCCTGATCCAGGATTTTGTCCTGACCGATTCCATTACCATGGCGGCGACCGTGGCGGCCCTTGTCTCCCGCGGTTTTACCTTCGGCCTGGATTTCGGCATCCATTCGGCCCTGGCGGACCGGCTGGGACTGGCCCTGCTCGTCGGGCTGGCGGTGGCCATCGTCATGCGTTTTGGGGAAAAGGGGCGCTATGTCTTCGCCTTTATGACATTTGGTTTCATGGGACTGGTGCTCTACACCGTGTTTCTTCCGATTCTGCCGAATGCCAAGGAACTGATGCCGGTGGCCCACAACGTTCACATCCCAGATAATTCACAGCTGACCGGAATCAGCATGATCATCGTCCTGCTTTTCGGGGCGGTGCGGGGCTTTGCCCTGCTCACCGGCTTCGAGGCTAGTGTCGCCGGGCTCTCCCATGAGGAGGACAAGCCGCGCTGGGCACGAATTGCGATGGGGGTCGGGACCGTCGTTGCGGTACTGGTGTTCACCAGCATCGTCACCTTCGACATCGCCCTGACCACCAAAATCCTGGAGCTGGAGCCCAGCCACAAGAACACGCTGTTCAACCTCTGGACCCGTTCGAAACTGGTGCCGGGCAGTATAACCGAGCAAATGCTCACCCTTTTTTCGATCGGAATTCTATTATCGGGTGCGGCCAGCGGCGCGGTGGCCGGCAGCGGTATGCTGCGCACCCTGGTCCGCTCCAGGGCCCTGCCGCCGATTTTGTCCAATCCCAACGGTACCGATTACCGGTCGATTTTCGTGGTGCACGGCATCGCCATCCTGTTGACCCTGGGCTTTGGCGCCAACGAGCTTAAAATCGTTGCCTTCTACGCCATTTCCGTACTGGTGGGCTTTCTGCTCAGTCTCAGCGCGGCGGTCAAATTTGCCTTTTATACCAGGACCTACTACCTGATGCTGGCCATTCCGGGGCTGCTGATGGTGGCTTTTGCCTTGACGGTGAACATGGGGCGCTACGAGGGCTGGGTCATTATCGGGCTGGGTATCGTCATGGCCTATTACCTGCGCAAGAAATGGTTTGCCGGCGGCAAGCTGCCCATCAACTTCAGCCATTGATGGTGCCGGCCTCAGGACGGCTCTTCCTTCTTTTTTTCCGACTCTGACTCAGGCTTAGATTCGGGCTCAGGCGCGCTGCGCAGCTGTGCCAGCGCATTTCCCACCGCAGGGAGATACTCCTTGAACGAATCTCCATAGATTTGCCAGACAGTGCTGAACAGGGCGGCGATGATCGGGCCGACGATTATGCCTAAAATGCCAAACATGGAGATGCCGCCGAGGGTGCCGAAGAGGATGAAGAGATCGTGCATCTCGGCATCCTTGCCGACCAGCCGGGGCCTGATCAGGTTGTCCAGGTTGCCCGAGATCAAGCCGCAGATCACCACCAGAATTATCACCCCGACCCATTTGGCCGTCAGGGCCAACAGGATCGCTGCCGGCACCCAGATGATGGCGGTGCCGAAAGCTGGTATCACCGAGGTAACCGCCATCACCGTTCCCCAGAACACCGGGCCTTCGATATCGGCAAAATAAAACCCCAGGCCGCAGATAGTACCCTGCATCAGACCGATGATCAGAGTCCCTTTGAGGGTTGCCCTGGTGACCGAGGTGAACTGCTTGAGCAGCCGCTGCTCATCATCGTCTCTGAGGGGCAGGTAGTAGAGAATCCTGTCGAGCAGTACGGTGCCCATGGAAAAGAAATAAAACATCACATAGAGCATGATGATGGTGCCGAACAAAGCCTGAATGGTGACCTTGGTAGCCGACGACAGGGAGTTGACGAGAAAGGTCGAAACGGTAGCCACCGCCTGACCGGCCCGCTCGATGAGAATATCCCGGTAGGGCATGATCTGCTCGTAGAACGGCAGCCGGCCAAGATACTCGGTCAGGGTCGAAGGTTCGTTGATAAAGGTCTGCACGAAGGGGGTGACCGATTGGCCGACGGTTACCGCCTGGGCGGCAACGATGCCCACCAGGACGGACAGCGGTACCAGAATAAGGATAATGATGCCCACTATGGTGATCAGCGAAGCGACATGCGTGCGTCCCCCTATTTTACCCGTGAGCCAGCGGTGAAAGGGGCTGAGCATGGCCGAAAAAATGCCGGCCATGAGCATGGGCATCAGGAACTGATGAATCATCACCAGAAAGAGCACTGAAATAAACAGCACCAGGGACAGCAGGACTAGATTGTTGATGGTTTCTCCCTTCATGGCGACTCCCTGTCAGTCCAATGGTTCAAAGCGATGAGTCCGGTGATTTTTCTGCACCTTGCCGCACTCGAAGATCCTGCCGCTCATGGCAATGTAGACACCGCTGTCAAGCGTCTGCACTGCGGCGAGCCCGCAGCCGATATTGAAGAGGGCGTCGCTGGTCTTGAACAGGGCGGGCTGCAGGGCGCCGGTGAGTACAATGGTCTTGCCGGGGATTGTCTGCAACGCGGTCCCGGTTTCGATCATGGTGTCGGTTCCGTGGGTGATGAGGATTCTCGTCTCCTCACCCGCGGCGGCCTGATTGTAGATGAGCTGCCGATCGTTGTCGGTGAGATCGAGGCTGTCTTTTCTCAGAACCGGGATAATGCGGTAGCTGATCGACAGATTGAGCTCGGCGAGCAGGGTGGAGATATTCGGCGGCCCCACCTCGTAAGTGCTGTTGGCATCAAAATAGATCTTATCGATGGTGCCGCCGGTGGTCAGGATAAGAATGTTTTCCATGGGGTGATCTGCAGCTTTGGTTGCGGGTAAGAAAGGCCGTGGTAAACAATTGTTACGGACTTCCAATAGTGGTAGTATGGGCATCTGCTGAACATGCTGACATCAGAGGGGACACAACACTTGTTGTGTCCCCTCCGGCATCGCCCGGTATAATAAAAGCGGATTCAGTCGCCCGTTGATTTTACGTCAACCAGTACCATTAAACATAACTCATCACAAGGTGGATTTGCTATGAAAGTCGTGGCGTTTTGCGCAAGTGCCAGAAAAGATGGAAACACCAAACTACTGCTCGAAACGGTACTCGAACCGCTCAGGCAAAGCGGCGCCGAGACCGAACTGGTGGAGCTGGCCGGAAGCAATCTCAAGGGCTGCATGGCCTGTTTTGTCTGTATCAAGAAAAAAGACGGCAGCTGTGTCATCAAAGACGATATGCTCAATGAGTGTGTTGAAAAGATGGCCAGGGCCGACGCCATCATCCTCGGATCTCCGACCTATTTCGCCGATGTGTCGACGGAGATGAAAGCGCTGATCGATCGCTCCGGCATGGTCGGCCGGGCCAACGGCGATCTCTACAAGCGCAAGATCGGCGCCGCCGTGGTTGCGGTCCGCCGGGCCGGAGCGATACACGCCTTTGACACGATGAATCACTTTTTCCAGATCGGCCAGATGATCATTGTCGGCTCCAGTTACTGGAATATCGGCATCGGCAGGGAAAAGGGTGAGGTTGCCTCGGACGAGGAGGGGCTGAAGACCATGCGCCAGCTCGGGGAAAACATGGCCTGGCTGCTCGACAGAATAAGCGACTGAATCGCAGGAGTATAAGGTGAGCTCCAAGAAGACCGGGGTGGACATTCTGGTGGTTGACGATGAGCAGGTGCACCGCTACATGCTCTGCACCATGTTCAGGGAGTGGGGCTACAACTGCATAGAAGCCGACGACGGGGATACCGCGGTCAGTGTCGTCGAACGGCGTGATTTTGATGCGGTGCTGATGGACGTCAAGATGGCGCGCATGAGCGGGCTCGAAGCCTTCGCCCGCATCAATCAACTGAAGCCGTCCCTGCCGGTGATCATCATGACCGCTTTTTCTTCGGTGGATGACGCCGTTGATCTGATGAAGCGCGGGGCCCACGACTACCTGACTAAACCGCTCGATTTCGAGCGTCTCAAACTGACCTTGATGAGGGCCCTGGACCATCACCGGGTGGAGGAGCGCAAACGGGAGCCCAGGGCCGAGCCGGGGCAACTCGATACCCAGATAATCGGCGCTTCGCCAGAGATCGCTGAGCTGCTGGAGATGGTGAGCTACGTGGCGCCCACCGAGGCGACGGTGCTGATCACCGGGGAATCTGGTACGGGTAAGGAACTGGTCGCCGAAACTTTGCACCGCAACAGCGAGAGAAGCGGCAAACCTTTTGTCAGGGTCAATTGTGCGGCGCTGGCGGAAAACCTGCTCGAGTCCGAGCTCTTTGGCCATGAGAAGGGGGCATTTACCGGGGCCGACCGGCAGCGCGACGGCACCTTCATGCAGGCCGACGGGGGCACGCTCTTTCTGGACGAGATTGGCGAAACTTCGGCGGCGATGCAGGTGAAGCTGCTCAGGGTATTGCAGGAGGGCGAGCTGCAGCGGGTCGGGGGCGACCAGACCATCCACGTGGATGTGAGAATCATCGCGGCCACCAACCGAGACCTCGAAACAGAGGTCGAACAGGGCCGTTTCAGAGAGGATCTCTATTACCGGCTCAACGTGGTGACCCTCGAAGTGCCGCCGCTCCGCCGGCGTCACGGTGATATCGAACTCCTGGCCGAAAATTTTATCACCCGATTTGCCGAAAAGAATCGGCGCACCGTTGAATCGGTGAGCAGGGAATTCATGCTTCACCTTGGCGCCTACCCGTGGCCAGGCAACGTCCGTGAATTGGAAAATGCCATTGAGCGGGCGGTAATCCTGATGCGGGGCAGTCAGCTTACCGAAAAAAGTCTGCCCCTGGCGATCCAGAAGCACATTCATGAACACCCGCAGAATTCAGGGAGCAAACCGGCAACCCTGCAGGAAGCCGAGAAGGAGCTGATCATTCAGACCCTCAAGGAAACCGGCGGCAATAAAAGCGAGGCGGCACGGCGTCTGGGAATCACCCGCAAGACGCTGCAGAACAAGCTGCAGAAATACGGGGTGCAATAGAATATGCTGCGCAGATTATTCAGCCTCGACAGATCACCCGCAAAGTCGGCGGCAAACAAACACTGCGATATCGATACGGATTCGAATTATTGCCCGCAATGCGGGGCTGAGTATCGAGCAGAAATTGAAACGTGTGCTGACTGCGGTGTTCCGCTCATACCAGGTGTGGAGAAGCTGGCCAATCTCCGGCAGCAGGATGCAGGTGCGCAGAGACATTCCATGGAAATTTCTGCTGCTGATCAACTGGTTACCATCCAGTCAGGGAAACTTAACTATCTAAAGCCCCTGCAGCAGCTTCTGAAAGCAGGGTATGTCCCATCCATACTTGCCGGAGACCCCGCCTCAAAGGGCTGAGGGGGCCCCGATCTTCAGTTGAAGGTCAAACTCACCGATGCTCAGCGAGCCGGTGAAATTCTCAGAAGAGATTATCTCCGTTCCACCGGCCTCGATAGTGATGATCTTTCGGTGGCCGAGACAACACTGGATTTAGAGGCAGAAACAGCTATCTGTCCCGCCTGCTCGACCCGATTTACCCCAACTCTGAAAAGTTGCCCGGAATGCGGTTTGCAGTTTTTTTGATCTGCCCGTTCGAGCACATCGTGTGACTGCCGCTGCCGAATCCTCGGTGATTTGCTCATTAGGCCGAAAAATGGTACAGTGACCCATTCTTCCTTATTTCCCCTCTGGGAAGCACTCTGAGCTGTAGTTCCCCGCTGGATCTCAGGCAATCATCAACGTTGGCTTATGTGGTATGAAAAAAGCAAGCAATTACAAAAGTGTATGGGATATAACCAGTCAGTCGGAAAGAGAGAGGATTTTTAGCATATTCCTCAAGGAATATGGCGAAAATTATACTTCCGATGACTTTGTGAAATTTCTCAAGAAAAGATACAAGGTCTCAGATGAGACACCCACCTTTTTAAACTGGCGGCAGAGCTACTGACTCGTTCCGCCTAGCAGAAAGCGTGAGCGCACAGAAGAGGGGAGGTTACTGCAAAGAGGCGGGAAACAATGGATCAGCAAGAGGCTGTTTCGCAACAGCCTCAGCGTGATCGTGGCCTGTTCCTATACCTGCACTACATTGGCGGCCGCCGGGCCTTTCGGTCCATCAACGATATCAAAGGTAACTCGTGCACCTTCATCCAACGTTTTAAAACCATCAGCTTGGATTGCGCTGTGGTGAACAAAGACATCGTCTCCACCGTCTTGTGCGATAAAACCGAATCCTTTTGCATCGTTAAACCATTTAACTGTTCCTTCTGCCATTTGTACTTCCTCCTGATTTTTTTTTGGGGGTTCTCTTCAATCCCGAGTCTTTAATGATAAAGACTTCGGTATCGAACTTGTTGATATCCTTGGATGAGTGTTCATCAGATGGGTGTGACTCTACAGGCCAAAATCGAAAGCCGCCATGCGGTTTCGCTGAGATGATCTCTTACCTCTCATCTTGCGATGTGGTTTCCTGATTGTATCTGAATAGTTTTTCTCTGTATCGTGAGCTTTATGTAATGAAGCGGTTATATCGGCAACAGCGTGATCTTTATAGACCAATGCTTTTCCCAGGGCCCGTTTCAAGCTCACAATCATTTTGCCGTCTTCAACGGTTGTGAAAGTAAGCGCCTCTCCAGATTGATTAGCTCTGCCCGTTCTCCCTGTTCTATGGGTGTACGCCTCTGCTGTTCCCGGCATATCGTAGTTGATTATATGAGAAATGCCGGCTACATCGATACCCCGCGCGGCAATATCCGTTGCCACCAGTATGTCATATCGGCCTTTCTTAAAACCATCCAGGGCCTGCTGCCGCTTCTGTTGGGACAGGTTTCCCTGAATCGAGGTGGCCTTGAACCCCTGCTTCTCGAGCCGTTGGGCAAGGCTTCTGGCTTTATATTTGGTCTTGGTAAAAACTATTGCCGTATCAACCTTTTCTTCTGTCAATATGGATCTGAGCAGCTGATTTTTCTGCTGCTTGTCTACCCTGTAGAAAGTATGCGAGATCTTTGTCAGCGGCTTGGTGTGGTCGGCCGTTACCTCAACTGGGTTAACGAGTAAACCATTAATGAGGGAACGAACTTCTGTCGGCATGGTAGCCGAGAACACCAGATTTTGCCGTCTGGCAGGAAGTAATTTTATGATTCTTTTTATGTCAGGGAGAAATCCCCGATCCAGCATCTGGTCAGCCTCATCAAGAACCAGGGTATGCACGGCAGATAAATTGACTGCTCCATCGTGTGCCAGGTCCAGGAGTCTGCCCGGACAGGCAATTACTACATCTACCCCCCGCCTCAATTTATTAACCTGGGCCTCTTTGCTGACCCCGCCGTAAATCACGCAGGAATGCAGATCGAGGTTTGTGGAAAACTTACCGATGTAGGTGTGGATCTGTTCAGCCAGTTCTCTGGTCGGGGCAATGATCAGAGACTGGATGGAGTGAGATGAAGGGTTGACACTCAGCCGCTGTAAAATCGGCAAAACGAAGGCAGCGGTTTTACCGGTACCGGTTTGCGCCAGTCCCAACAGATCCCGTCCGTCAAGTACAGGTTGGATCGCCTTGTGTTGAATTGGTGTTGGTGATACATATCCGTATCTTTTCAAAGCCTCGGAAATGTGTCTGTTAAAGTTAAAGCTAGTAAAACTCATTAATTCTCCTGTGGCGCCAAAGGGCGCTACTTCTCATGCCGTTAGGCATGTAGGTAATGTTTTGATCAGCATGGATCTCTGTGAGCAACTGATTGAAGTAATAACTACAAGGCAGGTGGTGAGTGATGCAGTGCGTGATCGAATTAGTGGACTTTCCACTTGATGGTCAGGACCATATACTCTTTTGCAGTTAATACAAGGTAAAAATGATAAAATCAGTCATTTATTTACCCGAAAGAGTCATTTTCCCTGGTAAAAAGCTCGAGCTTGGCTGGTAAATAATCGCAGATGAGGCGGGCGGGCCTTTAGTTTTTAGATTTAACTAGTTAATTTCATTGTGTTTACTGCCCAGATGAATGCCTGGTTAACGTTTCGACCTGCGAACTCGGGCAATTCAGGCAGCCATTCCTTACAAAGCTGCCTCATTCTTCCGGTGGCGAGCATCGTTTGTTTGTGTACTGAAGTTTTTGCGTTTTTTTCTCCTTTGAAATAGCATCCTCCTTTTTCTGCTCCCCGTGGCGAGGGTGAGGTCAAGAGGCAGACGTACGGCTTGTAATGGTGAATGACGCATAATCCGGCTTCGAGAAAGCCGCACCATCTCTTATCTCTATCCAGGTTGCCGGCCAAATATGCTGAAATTACCGCCCCACGATTAAGCCAGTA
>JAHEER010000081.1 GCA_024640625.1 Desulfobulbaceae bacterium | reverse complement strand
AGGTCCCATGGACGCGGCGCTATTCTTATGCTTCACAACAGGGGCAGACTATAACCACAAAAAAAGCAAACGGGAAGACCCTCGAGGATCTTCCCGTTTAAAAGCCGGCGTGGAAAAGCGGGATTTACAGTTTCCCGGCTTTTTCCAGTACTTTTACCGATAATTTATAGGATACCACTATCAAGGCAACCCATGAGATAATGAGAAACGGTATCATCTTTATCCTCCCGATCCATTAGTAGGCTTTTGTATCGCTGATGTCCTCGGCGCCAATCTTTCTGCCGTCCATCAGGTACCAGACATAGGCGATATAGGCCAGCACCAGGGGAATCACCAGGGCCACGTAGGTCATCGCCGTCAGGGTGTAATGACTCGAAGAAGCATTGAAAATCGACAGGCTTGACTGCAGATCGGCCTTGGAGGGGTAAAACGGGGTGTTGTTGAAACCGGCCGTGAAAAATACTGCCAGCCCAACCAGCACCGTCCCCAGACCGCCGAACCAGATTCCCCGGAAGCCACCGAGGAAGGCGGTCAGAATTACCCCCCAGACCACCAGGACCAGGCCGGCCAGAAGCAGTATAAGGACTGCGGGCATGGCCAGGAGATTGGCCAGGTATTTACCCGAAACCAGACTGACCACGCCGTTTTCGTCGAAGGAGAATCCCTGCATCAGCAGCAGGCTGGCCAGCACGTAGAGCAGAAACGGCAGGGCGCAGGCCAGGCTGATCAGGCAGGAGCGGCGCAGGCGCATCTCCATTTCTGGCGCCAGGGCGAAATCGATGTTGTTGAGCAGATACATCGAACCGAGCACCCGGGCATTGAAAACCAGGAACAGCCCCAGCGAGAGGTTGAATAGCGAGAAGGCTGCCTCGAGGCCGCGCAGCGGATGGGTCCAGGTAACCTGATTGAACTGGTTCAAGGTGAAATTGGAGCCGGTAAAAAAGGTACCAACCGCTGCCCCGATCAGCAGAATGCCGACCGAGCCGTTGATGAACAGAAAAATTTCATAGACTCTGGCACCCAGCAGGTTATTGGGCTTTTTGCGGAATTCATAGCTCACCGCCTGGACGATGAAGGTGAACAGAATGAGTATCCATACCCAGTAGGCCCCGCCGAAGCTGGTTGCATAAAATTTTGGAAAGGCGGCAAACAACGCGCCGCCGAACAAAACCAGGGTAGTAAAGGTGAGCTCCCATTTGCGACCCAGGGAGTTGATCACCAGTGATTTTTCGGTGTCATTTCTGGCAACCTGCCATAACAGCGTCTGCCCACCCTGGACAAAGGTCAGGAACAGAAAGAGTGAACCCACGGTTGCCGCAAGTATCCACCAGATCTGCTGCAGAACTGCAGTATCCAAGCTTCCTATCATTTATGCGCCCTCCGGTCCTTTTTTGATCTGGTTGAGCATGATCTTGATCTCTGCCAGCAGTAACAGGGTGAAGAGTATGGCAAACATCCAGAACGTCGTCATCACATTACCCGCTGCCAGGTTGCTGGTAGCCACGCCGACCGGCAGCATATTCTGGATTGCCCAGGGCTGCCTGCCCACCTCGGCGACAACCCAGCCGGCCTGGCTGGCAATCATGGCCAGAAAGAACGATATAACTCCAAAGGGCAGCAGCCAGCGCTTCTCCTCAATGGTGTCCTTTATGCCGTAGACCAGGTAGGCAAGACAGAGAAGTCCGAAAAAGACGGCCAGATAGACCATGATGTGAAAAGAGTAGTAGGAGGTCTGGACCGGCGGAATGCCATCCTCGGGCTTTTGCAGATAACCGAAGCCGAGAAACTCCTGATTTTCCTTGAACTGAGCCAGTGCGATTTCGGCGGCGCCCGCATCACCCGCCTTTTGGGCATCTTTGTAGGCTGAAAGATCGGCGATCGCCTGTTTGCCCCGCTCTATCTTCTGGTCATAGCCGACAATGTTCTCCTCGGCATTGCCGTAGACCAAATCATTCACCCCGGGAATAAAGGCGTCGAACTGGCGCTTGCCGAGCAGCGACAGTCCTTTGGGGATGGCCACCTCGACTAAAAACGGGTCCTGACCGTCACCCACTGTTTTGTCGGGATTCATCACCCCGAAGGCTACCAGGTCGGCTCCTCGTTTTCCTTCGTAGAGCCCCTCATAGGCTGCCAGCTTCATGGGCTGTATGCGGGCGTTGTTGTAGGCTGATTCATCTCCGGTGAGCCCGGCATACACAAAAGAGATCAGGCCGAACACGGAAGCCACCAGAATGGAGCGCTTGGCCATCTCCACATGCCTGCGTTTGATCAGGTAGTAGGAAGAGACGGCAAACACGAACATCACCGCCACCAGGAAACTGGTGCTGGTGGTATGGGTGAACTTGGCTATGGCCACGGGTGAAAACAGGACCTCCCAGAAATTCTGCATCTCGAAGCGGACGGTATCCGGGTTAAAGGCCATGCCGGTGGGATACTGCATCCAGCCGTTGGCCACCAGGATCCACAGGGCAGAGAGGTTGGAGCCGACGGCCACCATCCAGGTGGAAAAAAGGTGGAATCCTTTGGAGACCCTGTCCCAGCCAAAAAACATGACGGCAAAGAAGGTGGCCTCGAGAAAGAAAGCCACGATGCCTTCAACTGCGAGCGGTGCACCGAATATATCACCGACCATCCAGGAATAGTTGGACCAGTTGGTGCCGAACTCGAACTCGAGAATAATGCCGGTGGCAACACCAATCGCGAAGTTGATGCCGAAGAGCGTCATCCAGAATTTTGTCAAGTGCTTCCACTCTTCGTTGCCGGTCTTCACATAAATGGTTTCAAAAAAGGCACACAAGAACGACAACCCCAGCGTTAACGGCACAAACAGCCAGTGATACATCGCCGTCAGTGCAAACTGAGCCCTGGACCAGTTGACCAGTGCCAGGTCTATCTCACCCATAGTTCCTCCTCTAGTTACTTTTCTGGGCGGGGGCGGTGATCTGTTCCATCACGTAATCCGCCCGCTGTTCATCTGTTGAGAACCGTGTACTCAAAAAGTCGGGAAAGAAAAAAAACTTCACTACCGCAAACATGATAAACAGTTTCACAAATATGATTTTCCATAAGGTTTTACCCAGGGTCATTGATTTGAACCCGTCCCGGTAAAACCTCACAATTCTGACTGGATACGAAGCCATTTCCTTTATCGTCCCGGAAAAATCAGGTGTGGGCCCGACTGCTGCCGACTATTTTGAAGGTGAAACCCCTATTCATGGCTTGCTTGAATCTCCACAATTTTTAGTCAATATCGGAGTGCACTATATCGAAGGGGCCAGCCCCTGTCAATAATAATTCTCATTACTATTAGTCTTCATTTTAGTATGAAATTACGGGTTATTGCAGCAGTCCCATTTAGCAGAATTGAAAGAGAAGATTAGAGCGAGACAGATCGCCCTAGCGCCCTGGAGAATAAGAACTATCTGCCAGATAATAGGGGAGAAGAAATGGCCTGTTCACCTCATCGAGCTCAGGCTAGGAAATATCCAGATTGGTCATTTCCTCGGTTACCGAGAACTCATACTCGGGATAATCAAAGATCGGCAGCCGGGGATCGGTGATACCAATGGAATAGCCGAATAATCCTGCATAATCAGCGGGATCCTCGCCCATCTCGGAAAGCTGTTGCAGGTACTCGCTTATCGATTTTGATTCAATGATGATAATCTTGCCTATTTTCTCGATGATCGGGCTGTGCCGCCTGGTCGCATCATGATCGAACTGCAGTATCCTTCTGCCGTAACGGGTTATGCCGATCACCCTGAAAGTCAAACTTTTCCCGACTCCCGGCAGATTGAGGACATTGCGGTCCGAAGCCAGAAAGGCTCTATTCTCGTGCTCCCGCAGGGCCGCAAGCTGAGCTGCCATCTCCTCGGGGTGTTCCAGATTGGAGCTGAGTTTCTCCACCGCTTCATCACCCAGCTTTCC
Source organism: Desulfobulbaceae bacterium (assembly GCA_024640625.1). Taxonomy (GTDB): domain Bacteria; phylum Desulfobacterota; class Desulfobulbia; order Desulfobulbales; family Desulfocapsaceae; genus JABDQA01. Next base: position 10,437 of record JAHEER010000081.1, on the reverse strand, counting down.
CAATACCTTTTCTTCGATCTGTTCCTGGACGGCCCGGCCATTCGGTGCAAAATTGAAGCTGTTTTCCATATAGCCCTTGACCGTAAACGTATAATAGGGAAGTACCCCCACTTCCCCGAGCGTGTGCCGCAGCTTGGCATTGTGGCCGCGTCGTGAGGCGGCGGCCGTAAACACATGCTGATTGGTGACCAGCCAGCCGGCCTCAAAGAATCTGCGCAGTGCCTCCTTGACCCGGGGGGTGATTTCCATTGGCGACTCGATATGGGTCTGGATCAAGAACTGGCGGACGCCTATCTGCCTGGCTTTTTCCTGGAAGTTCCGCAAAATTCGTGACAGTTCAGGAGTAATTCGCTGGGGCAGGTAAACCGGCAGACGGGTACCAAGCCTAACTCTTAGTATTTCGGCGTATTTTTCACCCTCAGGACGTTTTTTGTTCGCCGCCCGCTTGCGTTTAGCCATCTGGTAGACGCCCTCGAGTATCTGCTCAAGGGCTGCGTCCGAGCTCATGAGTGCATCTCCGCCAGTGATGAGAATGTCGCGGAGCTGGGAATCCTGTTCGAAATAATTGAGCAGCTCCTGGAGGCGCTCCGACCATGTTTTATCGGGCCGTAATTTCCTCAGATCAAAGTTCAGCCGCCCTTTCTGAAACGAGTACATTCTCTGGCAGGAAGCGCAGAGTCCTCCGCAGGCCCGCCCGGTGGTGTCGGGGATAAAAATAGCCACTTCCGGGTATCTCCGGTGAATATTGTATTCCGACGGCAGCAGCCAGCCGGCGGCGTTGGGTTTGCCCGGCTCCACCTGGTCCTCCTTTTCCCAGGCGACGATATGGCCAAACTCATCGATCAACTGCCTACTGTAGAGTACGTAATGGCGAATGGCCAGATCTGCACCGATGGCAAAGTAAGGTACCCGGACATGCAGCAGTGACAGATAATAGGGATTGACGAAGATCGGAATACCCTCCTGCTCGGCTCGGTGCAACAGGGCCATGGTCTCGGGATCCAGTGAATCGCCAAGCATCTGGTTGAGCAGAGCGGCCGATCGTACGGCAAATCTGAGGTGGAAGCGATGATCTTCCCACCATTCGAGGGCCTGCAGGAATTTCTGCTCCGGCGAAAGATCCTCTGCAAAGCAGTACTTGCGATCGACGATTTCTCCCGCTTCTATCTTGTCTATGATGAGATTCAGGATACGATCCCTGTTTTCTTCCCTGAGCTTTACAATGCGGGGATCAAGACCTGATGGAAATCTTGACATCCACTTTTCAACCTGGGTGCGGTCAGGTATTTCATGGGTTTCCACCCCTTCAAACTGACGGAACAGGTGAATCATGTCTTCGAAGAACGGGGGTCTGGCTCCGCCGGTGCCATGATTGACCGCCAGCCAGATCATCTTGATCGGATTATTGATCGCCGCTACCCCACGCAGGTTTTGATCCCGATACGCCATCCCGGCATGGTCGATATAGTCGAGCAGACGAATCGCCGCAAAGTCTCTCCAGGAAAGCAATTCATAGGGATTTTCATGGTCCAGCTCAGCGCGGTAGTAGGCAATTGCCTGGGAGTTCTGAGCCAGTGTGTCCAACACCCAGTTCCTGATACCGATAAGCGCTTCGATTTCGGTCTTGGCGTAGCGCATGATTTTATCGAGTTTCGGATTCTCGGATAAAAGCTGATGCAGCAGGCGATGGGATTTAACCGAGATCGCCACCAGATCAAGACCCATAAGTTCCGAGTCATGGCTGTTGTATCGGCGGTTCGCAGGGTGAGAGTTGCGCATTGATCTATCCTCTTCTTCCAGGAATACTGGCTGTAAAGATCAGAACACCAGACTCTGCCAATCAGTCAGGCCCTATCTCAATTATATGACGAAATCACTTAGAGTTAAAGGCGGGTCAACGGCGGACCAGCATCGGTCAGCCGCCGTACAAGAATGGTTCCTGGACTGCGGGGAGGCGGCTGTCGGGGTGACGATGCTCACCGGCACTGGTAATAAATATGGCGCTGTGATCGGGCAGCGGGCATTTTGTTTCGCAGATTCCGCAGCCGATACACAGTGCATCGTCAACATAAGGCTGGCGCACCTGCCGCCTGGCCCCCTGCTCACCGAGGACCTCGACGTTTCTGAACTTGATCGCCTTTTCCGGTGTCGGACAATGTTCCTCGCAGACAATGCACGGTATGGCTTTGGCATAGGGCAGACAGCGGTTTTTGTCGAACCAGGCGTGGCCGATCTTGAAGGTGTGCTTCCGGGCCATATCCAAGACGTTGATAGCCCCCGTCGGGCATACCTGGCCGCAGAGGGTGCAGTTGAACTCACAATAGCCAGTCCGGGCAACCAGATAGGGCGTAAACATTCCCTCGATGCCGGCCCTGAGCATGACCGGCTGCAGACCATTGGTGATGCAGACCTGCATGCATTGGCCGCAGCGCACGCAGCGGTTGAGAAACTCTTGCTCGGCCAGGGCCCCCGGCGGCCTGATCAACAGTGGATCGGCCTGGACATTGAGGGTCCGGACACCGAGCACCGAGGGGAGAACCAGTGAGGCCGAGGCGGCAGCCAGAAAACGTCTTCGCGACAGTGAAATACCCGCTCCGCGGGAGAGTGGAACCTTCGCCTGAAAAGAAATGATCTGCCGTGGACACTGTTCAAAACAGTCCAGGCAGAGCACACAGGCTGCCTCATCTATCTTCCGCTGTTCATCGATGGCGCCCATGCGACAGATCTGGGCGCAACGCCGGCAGGCCCGGCAATCTTCGTCGCCGCCCGCCGGCGCCAGCACTCCAACCCGGCTGAACCAGCCCAGCAAGGCCCCGAGCGGGCAGATATTTCGACAGAAAAAACGGTTCTGCACATACTCGGCAGCAATTACCAGCAGCAGTACCAACAGACTGAGCAGTCCGAACTGATAGAATTTTTGTTCAAAGGGCAGAACAGTGTGCTGCAGAAACGCATAGAACGGCTCGGTGATCCGGTTCACCGTCTCCGGCAGATGCTGGTAGGTGAAGGTGAAAAAGGAGACGGACACCTCGTTGACTCCAGGGTAGACGGCCTGCGACAGTCCCCTCACCAGAATCGAGAAGGGATCCAGATAGCCGGCCAGCGGCACCCCGAAAAGTGCCGACACGAGAATGAACACGAGCAGTATCTTAGGCAGGGAAGGAAACCTCGAAGCGCTCTGGGTTCCGGCAGCCCCGAACAGGCGGCGCCAGCCGTCGAGCAACCCCCCCAGGGGACAGATCCAGCCGCAGAAGGAGCGGCCCGCCACGAGACTGAGGAGAACCACCAGAAGAGCCGGCAGCATCAGGGTGATGACGGTTTTCACTGCCAGCATGGTGGCCAGCGCCAGCAGCGGATCGATCCGGAAGAGAATATTTACCGCATATTCAATGGTGTCGGAACCGGTGTAGTCGGTTTTGACGAAAAGAAAGACAAACAGGAGAAAAAAGAGGAGCTGGGCAGCAACCCGCCCTTTTCTCCACCCGCGGTAGACGCTTTTACTGGAAGCCTGTCCCACGTCTTAGCCACTGCCCGAAAGTAGATTCATCCGGGCCGGATCTATCTGTCCGAGTCCCATCTGGTGGGCGGCTACGGTGGCAGCTATATCCTCGGGTTTAAGGCCGAACAGCGTCGTGGCCACCGCATCGGCGGCCACCGGATCGACCGATCCTATCAAGGTGTCAAGTACTTTCACATCCTTCAGGGAACCACCCTGCGGCCCGTTGTCGGTCAGAATTCGAGTGGCATCGATAATGGTCAACCGGGGACTGATAACGGTGGCCAGATCGGCCAGATTCTGGCCCAGATCGTGATGCAGCGCCCCGCGCCTGCCACCGATCACTCCCATTGAATTCTTAAGCCCCAGGCTGAGGCGGCTGAGACCATGGTGTTTGGCCACAGGCACGTTTATGTAAGTATCCGCCGTCAAGGCGTCTTTATAGATGTCCCACTGTTTCAGGGAGCGGCCTCTGGCTATTTCAACCGGAACGAATTTTCGCTGATCGATATGCACAAGTTTCGCCTGCTTGCTGCCGATGGATTTAATCGCTTCAGTCATCCCGCTGTTGTTATAGCAGCGCCGTTTCTCGTTACAGGTGTAGTCGAAGATCATCACTTCCTTGGCTCCCGCCTCGAGTGCCATCTCAACCAGGGCGCTGACCACCTGCGGGTGGGTATTGGCCCCCTGCTCAGGCTTGCGGTCCCAGCCGATATTGGGTTTCACCACCACCTTATCTCCCGGCTTGACGAACCGGCTCATGGAGCCGAGCAAGTCGACGGTTTGTCGCACCAGCGCCCCATAGTCACTCCCTGTAACCCTTGCCACCTCAGGTACAGATTCGTTCAGGGCAAGACACTCGGGGACACGAAGGAGAGGAAGGGAGAGACTGAGGCCACCGCTGTAAAGCGCCACCTGCTTGAGAAATCGACGTCTGTTCATGGACTGCACCGCTGAATTGTTGATTTTTCTGCTACCCCGCAAGTCTACCACATCGGTCCTGGTGCTACCAGCACGTGATTGCCGTTTGCTGCCCGAAAACACCTAATCACCTTTAATTATCGGGTGCTTGAAAGAGGTTCCCAGAATCCGACCTAGCAAACTAACATCGTAGAATAATTGATTTTACGAGTACCACATGTGCGAATATCCTTGACAAAATCGGCCCGACACAGCACAAAGTAGTACTGACATTTGTGGTACAAGATAATTAACCCGGCCCGGGCACGTCAACCTTATGCTGCTGCCTGGGTGATGGAGAACAAGATTATAAATTTTCAGGCAGGTACACACGATGAATGAAGCATTGATTCTGGAGAAACTGGACCAGCTATCCGCCGAAGTAAGCTCCCTCAAATCCGATGTCATGCAGGACATCAGGAAAGACCTCGAACCGGTATTGAAAGATGCGATGCCAACTCTTTCCAGCGTTCTGGAAGATATAGATGACCGCTACACCAAAGAGAAGGCTATCCACCTCGCCCAGAATGTCCTCACCAGTCTCGATGAACTGAACGACATCGTCGATACCGTCAAAGCCGGCATGGAGCTGAAGGGAGACATGATGCCGGTGGTCAAGCAGGTGTACCCGTCAACGATCAATTTTTTCAACGATATCAGCGGGGAATTCCATGTCGACGAGCTCACCATTCTGCTCAGGAAGCTGATAACCAACCTGGACAGCCTCGGAGAAGCGATGGATATGCTCAAGGCGGGGGTCGAGCTCAGGGACGAAATGGTTCCCATCGTCCAGCTCATGTACCCGCGCATCATCCGCTTTATGAAATCGCTGCATGAAGGCGAGTTCCAGGCCGAGAAACTCGGCGACCTGCTGCACACCATATTGATCAACATCCACACCCTGAGCGACCTGCTCAACATGGTCCAGCCCATGACCGAATTCGTCAAGGAATTCACCGCCGTCATGAAAGGCTCCGACATCATGAATTCGGTGAATCTCTGGCTCGACAGTCTGCAGCAGAGCAGCGGCCTGGTGAAAGTCGCGGGCGTCTCGTGGACGCAGCTGAAAAGACTCGATTACAACGAAAAGCAGGTCGAAGAGATCTGCAACGCGATCTCAGGCCTCGATTTTACCAAAGCCGAACCCGTGGGCCCGTTCACCCTGATGAAAAAGATGAGGGACCCCAAAGTCCAGTCTGCCCTGGGTTTCATGTTCATGATGCTGGAGACCATGGGCACCGTGGTACTGGCCTACCAGGATGATAAGAGAGAACAAGAGAACAACAAATAAATGATGAGTACACATACGGTTACACCGACTGTATCAATCTCGCACCTGTAAACCTGACCGTAAAGGAGGCAACAGAAAACATGAAAAAGCTAGTCATACTCGGTGGCGGCACCGGGGGCACCATGATGGCGAACAAGCTGAGGAAGGATTTGGACGATGACTGGTCGATCACCATTATCGACAAGGACAATATCCATTATTACCAGCCCGGCTATCTTTTCGTTCCGTTCGACATCAACAAACCGCGTGAGATCAGAAGGAGCAAGCGGGAGTTCATCAACCCGGGAATCGAATTTGTCATCAGCGATATCACCAATGTCGACTGGGACAAGCAGGAGATCTCCACCGCGACCGAAGGTAAATTTAACTACGATATCCTGGTTATGGCCACCGGCTGTGATATCAGACCAGACGAAGTGGAAGGGCTCGAGGAGGGCTGGGGACACGACATCTATGGGTATTACCGCTTTAACGACTGCCAGGAACTGGGCAAGGCGCTGAAGAGGTTCAAAGGCGGCAGGATGGTGGTCAATATCGCCGAAATGCCGATCAAGTGCCCGGTTGCGCCGCTCGAGTTCGCTTTTCTCGCAGACTGGTATTTCCATGAGCGGGGCATTCGCGACGATGTCGAGATCGAATTCGTCACCCCGCTTTCGGGTGCGTTCACCAAGCCGGTTGCCACCAAAGTTCTGACCGATGCCTGCGAAGACAAGAATATCAAGATCGTTCCGAATTTTGCGCTCGGCTCGGTCGACCATAAGGCGAAGGTCATTCAGGCCTTTGACGGCAGCGAAGTGGAATATGACATGCTGGTCTCCATTCCGCCCAACTTCGGGGCCCAGGTCATGATCGACTCCGGTATTGCCGACCCCATGGGCTACATCCCCGTCGACAAGCACACCCTGCAGCCCGAAGGCCGGGACAATGTCTGGGTTCTGGGCGACGGCACGGACGTACCGACCTCGAAGGCCGGCGCGGTGGCCCATTTCCAGGGAGACGTGCTGCATGAGAACATCCTGGCCTATGTTTCGGGAGGTGAACAGCACGCCCGGTCGGACGGGCACGCGGTCTGATTCATCGAATCAGGCTTCGGGAAAGCCTACATAATCGACTTCAACTACGACCAGGAGCCACTGACCGGAAAGTACCCCTTTCCAGCCATCGGCCCGATGAGTCTGCTGAAAGACACGGAACTCAACCACATGGCCAAACTTATGTTCAAGTGGGCCTACTTTAACCTGCTCCTCAAGGGGGCCTGGCTTGGGCCGCCCGACTTGATGATGGAGGGCAAAGTAAGATAACCTGCGAGATCGATCTCCACCTTTTTCGCAGCCGGCCGGGGTCGCAAGATCCCGGCCATTTTTATTTATCCGCACCCCCCTCTCTGCCACCCCTCTGGTTGAAAAACCTTTTGAAACCTCCGGTCTTCTCTTATAAAAGGAGGTTATGAAAGGAAGTTGGACATATGGAGACCTCATTGACCTTGAATATTTCTTGGCAGGGGACCGGGAACGACCGCAGGCCGATCTGCACAGCAGGGATCGGCAGCTCTACCTCGATTTCCCAGCCGAAATTCAACAGGCCGATAAGGAGTCACTGATCCAGCAGTGGCTGCTCAGCCTCAGGCATCAGGAGTTTCCCACGGGGAAAAGCCCCGGCCAGACCATCGTCGATCTATTCAGGGCCTTCAGCATTATCCTGTTGCTCTGCGGCGCTTTTCTCGGTCTGGCAAGCGGCTTGACCTTTTTCACCTATTCCGGCACAACTCCGGTCAACGTCATTAATTTTCTTTTTCTCTTCCTTTTCAGCCAGCTTCTGATGCTGCTCTTTCTTTTTTTGGGCGCGGGATTCAGGCTGGCAGGGTTTGCTCTGCTCCCATCACCGATGGCGGGTTTCTATGAGAGAACTGTCGGCTGGTTTTTGCACCGCTCCAAAAAACTCAACCGTATCCTGGCAGGCGGCCACAGGGGCGATGTAGCCCAGCTTGAAGGTTTGCTGAAGACGCAGCGGGTGGTCTACGGATCGGCATTCTACTGGCCGCTCTTCAGCCTCTCCCAGCGGGTAATGGTGTGTTTCAACCTAGGTCTGCTGACGGCAACATTTTTCAGGATACTCACCAGTGATATTGCCTTTGGCTGGCAATCGACCATTCAATTCAGCACCGCATTCATTTCCAGGACGGTGCAAACGCTTGCCCTGCCCTGGTCATGGATAGTTCCCCACAGCCACAGCTATCCTTCGGCAGCCCAGATAGAGGGCAGCAGAATCATTTTAAAAGACGGCATCTATCATTTGCAGACCCAGGATCTGGTCTCCTGGTGGCCGTTTCTCGTGCTCTGCATCCTCTTCTATGGGGTGCTCGTCAGGCTGCTCCTGGTCGCGGCCGGCAGGATTGGTCAGTGGAGGGCACTGCACAACCTAAAAACCGACAGGCCGGTGCTTGCCCAGGTGGTCGGCCGGATGACCACACCTCTGATGAGGAGTCAGGCTGCCGCAGCCGACGCTAAAAGTACCTACCCCCCCGATCCCGAGCAGAGTGGCAGAAGCGCTGATTCGGTGCGGCCCGTGCCACCGACAACCGATCTACTGGTGCTGCTTTCCGAGGAAATATCAGAAAACTACGCCGGAACAGGGTGGAAACAATTTCTCAGGGACAGCGGTTTCTCTGTTTCGGGCATCGAAATTTACCGCCAGGATGCGGCCGCCCCCCATTCTCTTTTCGAAGGTGTGGCGGGCAATGTACACCTCTATGACGGAGGGGTGATGCTGGTCATGGAATCATGGATGCCCCCGATCAAGGAGAACCTGGAACTCATCAGCTACCTCAGATCCTCTCTTGGAGAGCGGGTTCCTGTCTTTGTGGGCCTGGTGGGGCAGAGATCCACTCGGGGTGTCATTGGTCCGCCCACACCGGTGGAACGTAAAATCTGGCAGCAGAAGCTCGATGGTCTGGCGGATCCCTATCTGTCCCTTGTCGATATTGGAATCGAAGATAACGATGTTACCTGAAATTGCCATAGTCGGGCATCCCAACGAAGGGAAGTCTTCCGTCCTCTCGACCCTGGCTGAGGACGACTCCGTGCGGGTCAGCCCCTATCCGGGAGAGACAACCGTGTGCCGGAGTTTCCCGGTGATGATCGACAACCGTGAACTCATCCGTTTCGTTGACACCCCTGGATTTCAAAACCCCGCAAAAGTGCTGGCCACCTTGAAAACTCTGGAAGGCAGCAGTGAGGAGCGCCTTCGCAAGCTGGTCGATTATTGCAGTTCAACGGAGGAACTGGCTGAGGATGGCGAGCTCTTAAAACCGGTAGCTCAAGGCGCGGCCCTCATTTATGTGGTGAACGGTGCCAGGCCCGTCCGCGCCGTCGACCGGGACGAAATGGAAATAATCCGCTTGCTCGGCAAACCGAGGATGGCGGTGATCAACAACAAGCGGGAGGACAGCCGCTACCTGGCGCATTGGAAGGATGAACTCGCCATCCGCTTCAACTCAATCAGGCTGTTCAACGCCCACCGGGCGACCTATGCAGAGCGGATCGGGCTGCTCGAAGCCCTGGGATCGATCGACCAGGACTGGCAGCAGATCATGGCGGAAGTGGTCACTACCATCAAGAAGGACTGGGACAACCGTACCAGCAACACGGCTCATATTATTGCCTCGCTCCTGACCGAGAGCCTGAGGCTGAAACTCAGCGCTCAGCTTGGCAAGGGTGCTGATGAACAGCGGACACGGGAGGAACTGACCGCTGCCTACACCAAAAAAATCTCGGGACTGGAGAACAAGGCTCATGCGCACATACGGGCCCAGTTTCACCATAACCTCTTCGATTATCAATTGCCTCCGTACTCAATATTGCATGAGGAAATATTCAGCGAAAAAACCTGGCAGTTTCTGGGACTATCCAAGCGCCAGTTCATGGTGCTGGGCGGAATCGGCGGTGGTGCACTCGGTGCGGGCGTGGACGTTGCCGCTTTGGGACACGGCCTCGGGCTGTTCACCGCATTGGGAACGATCGGTGGTGCGCTGGGAGCGCTGGGCACCAGGAAGCGACTCGATTACCAGAGTTCGCTGCTCGGCATCAGAATCAGCGGTCCCCAGATCACCATCGGACCGGCGGGCTCCATAGGGCTTCTTTTCGTGCTCACCAACCGGGCCCTTCATTTCTACAAACATATGGCCAATTGGGCCCACGGCCGGCGCGACCACGAAGAGGCCCGGCCGGCGCTCGAGGAAAGCACCTCAGCAAATTACACCAGGGACTGGTCCGCTGCGGAGCTGAAAATCGCCCATGATTTTTTCCAGACAATCGACAGACCCGAGTCGGATAAGCACCAGACGGCCGCCGCCAAACTCGAAGCAACCCTTATCGAATCACTTACAAAGATATCTTCGGCCGCTTAACAGCGAAGTTTCCCAAGATTCTCCTGAATACGATTTCGTTCCTCAGCAGTGAAGGCGGCGTAAAATTCATCCGGCGGAGCAGAGGTTACCTCGAGGTTCGTCTTTCGGGTCGGGTGCGCCAGGCGAACCAGATAGGAATGGAGCAGTATGCGGCCGTCGGGAGGTGGGATTGCGGAGCCATATTTGCCGTCGCCACAGATGGGCAGGCCCAGCGCTGCGAGTTGTGCTCTGATCTGATGTTTGCGGCCGGTGATAAGGTGGACGGCATGAAATCCAACCTTCCCG
>JAHEER010000194.1 GCA_024640625.1 Desulfobulbaceae bacterium | reverse complement strand
GAAATTCCGGCGGCGGCGGTACATCGGGATTGCCGAGGCTGAAGTCAAACACCTGATCATTGCCATACTCGGCTTTCAGCCGGGCCCCTTCCTCGAACATTTTTCTGATCCAGGAGGATTTTTCACTGAAATTTTTCATCTTCTCTGACACTGCCATGCTTCTATCCTCTCAATGGTGGTGTGTGTTCTCTATTGTATTTCATCGGTGTGACGATGCGCCTGATCGATCCTAATGGAGTTTTTAGCCGTTGAACTTTCGTTTGAAGAAGTCGTAGGCGGAGTTGATCTCCTTCATCTTTTCCTCGGCGACCTGTTTGAATTCATCACCTAAATGGCTGACCTTGTCCGGGTGGTACTTCATGCTGAGCTGTCGATAGGACTTCTTGATGGTCTCCATATCAGCACCGGGCTCGAGACCGAGCACCGCGTAGTAGTGAGCGTCGTTGACACGCGTTTCGGTGGCCCGGCGCTGCCGGTGATAGGTGTATTTTGCCTCGATGGTGCGCAGGTCATACTGGGAAATTTCCAGAAAGATGGCGATCTGCCGGGCCCTCTCCAGCTCATTCGGGGGAACCGGATCCTTGGTGTAGACAATCTGGTAAATCAGCTCCAGGAGGATCAGGCGCGGCTCATAGGCAAAGGTGCGCTTGAATTCCTCGAGCATGGCTTCCAGGGTCTCGGTCGATTCGGTGGCCTCCTTGATAAGGTTCTTGACCCAGGCCATCTTGGTCTGGTCGTAGTGCAAATTGTATTGGAAAAAGCGCTGAATGGTCTGAACTTCGTCCTTGGACACGTGATCATCGAGCTGGGCGATTTTCACCAGGATGTGCACCAGCAGCCAGACAAAACGGTTGTGACTCTCGGACTGGGTGGCGGCGTAACTGGCGACCTGGCGCTGGAGCCAGAACTGGAAACCGAAAAAGATCGCCAGTCCAACCAGGATGAACATCAGGCCGGCATACAAGATAAAGCCCAGAAAGTTGCCGAGTCCTGAAAAGCCGCCGGTGACCAGGGCGATGAGACAGCCGATGACAAGACAGCCGCCGCATCCAGGGCCCTGTTGTTGATATTGATATCTCATAGTGTGTGGTTGTTGGGTTGCGTGGAGCTGATTGCTCCTCAGTCAGTGGTGAATAGCGCTTCGATAAATTCGTCGGCGTCAAAATCCCGCAGATCGTCAACCTGTTCCCCGACGCCGATGAAACGGATCGGCAGGTTCAATTCTCTGGTGATGGTGGCCACGATGCCTCCCTTGGCGGTGCCGTCGAGCTTGGTAAGCGCCACCCCGGTGACGCCAACCGCATCGTTGAACAGCTTGGCCTGGGAGATTCCGTTCTGACCGGTGGTGGCGTCGATGACCAGCAGTACCTCATGGGGGGCTCCCTCGAGCTGCTTGTGCATCACTCTTTTAATCTTCTTGAGTTCCTCCATCAGATTGACCTTGGTGTGCAGCCGTCCGGCGGTATCCACCAGCACCACATCGTAGTGCCCGCTGCGGGCCACGCTCATGGCGTCATAGACGACTGCGGAGGGATCGGCGCCTTCCTGCTGGGCAACGACCCTGACATCGTTTCGTTCTCCCCAGATTTTCAATTGGGAAATGGCTGCGGCTCTGAAGGTGTCGGCGGCCACCAGCAGCACCGAACGGTCAGCTCGCAGAAACTTCCTGGTAATTTTGCCGATCGTGGTCGTCTTGCCGACGCCGTTGACGCCGACCACCATGACCACAAAGGGTTCGTCTTCCGGCAGTGACAGTTCCTTCTGATTACCGTCACCGCTGATGTAGCCTTTCAGCTGCTCTTTGATAATTTCTTTGAGCGTCTGCGGATCGGACAGGTTGTCCCGTTGTATCCTCTTCCTGGCCTGTTCCAGCAGATCCTGAGTGGTGCCTATGCCGAGGTCCGCGGTGATCAGGATTTCCTCGAGCTCGTCGAACAGCTCGCCATCTATCTCCTTTTTGCCGAGGAAGAGCTCATCCATCCTGATGGTGAACGATTCCCTGGTCCTGCTCAAGCGCTGTGACAACCGTTTTAACACGGACACCGGTTTTTCCTGGGGCTCCGGTTCTGACGCTTGTTCAGCTTGACTCTCTTCCGGCTCGGCTGCTTCTTCCTGTGCTTCAGGGGGTATCTCTGGCGAGGCCTCCGGACTGGTTAGCATCTCAGGTGTGTCCGGTGCAACGGGTTCCGGTGGATGCGCAGGCAGCTCCTCTTCGGTTCGGTCAGACTCGTCCGTGTCGCCGACAGGAGTCTCGAACTCGACGGGTGCATCTCCCTCAACAGGGTCCTTCTTCTTCTTTTTCCTGAACCAGCCAAGCATACTCATCCCTTTGTCTGTTAAATACTGTCGTCCCTCTCAACCAGGCAATTGCTGAACAACTGCTACCAAGCAGCAGCTCAGCGTAGATAACATTCCATACTACGTAGTCTGGAAATAGAACGCAATAAAAAGAGGCATACGGTTGAGCTGACCGCGGCCGGAAACGATGTCCGAGCAGGGGATCGACCCACTGAAAATGATTGCAATTAGCGGCGGTCGCATTACTTTAGTGAGGCTGATTTGTGTAAATGTGAATATCGCTTTTAAAGGAGCGGTATTTTATACGGTAGACTGCCTTACTCCAGGTTCGATGCCGCCGCTGCAGCGCGGTCACTCCGGGAACATTTCTGTAAGACAGCCCAATTTGTAAAAAGCTTTCAGGAGGTAGTTACAATGGCTCACTCATGCGGTGGATCCAATGAATCCCAGCAGGCCATGCTGGCCCAGCAGGACAATGCAATCACCCGTTCTCTGGGCAAGATAAAGAACAAAATTCTGGTTATGAGCGGCAAGGGCGGGGTCGGCAAATCGACCGTATCCGTCAATCTGGCCCTCAGTCTGGCTCACAAGGGACATAAAGTCGGCTTGATGGACGTGGACATCCACGGTCCGGACGTGATCCGAATGCTCAACATCACCGGAACCTTGGAGCCGCCCGCCTCGGAAAAGGATTTGGCGGCGCCGCTTTTATACAACGACAACCTCAAGGTGGTCTCTCTCGAATACATGATGAAGGATCGCGACGAGGCTATTATCTGGCGGGGACCTCTAAAAATACAGGCAATAAGGCAGTTCGTCGCCGATTTTGACTGGGGTGAGCTCGACTATCTGATCATCGACGCCCCCCCGGGTACCGGCGATGAACCGCTGTCGGTGGCCCAGACCATACCGCTGGTCAAAGCGGTGGTGGTTACCACTCCCCAGAAAGTGGCCCTCGCGGATGTAAGGAAATCGATCAATTTCTGCAGAACGGTCAACGTCGACATCGTTGGCGTGGTGGAGAACATGTCCGGTTTCGTCTGCCCTCACTGCAACGAAACGGTCGACATCTTCAAATCCGGCGGCGGCGAGCAGGTGGCGCGCGAATTCGATCTGCCGTTTCTGGGCCGGGTGCCGATGGATCCCAAAGTGGTCATGGCCGGCGACGACGGTACACCGTACCTCTCATCCGCTGAAGAGAGCCCGGCAACCAGCGCCTTCGCCAAAATCGTCACGGCGGTGGAAAACCGGCTTCCCGCGGTAGCTGCTCCGGTGATGTTCAAGGCTGCCGCTGCAACTCACCAAGGTGACTGCGGCTGCGGCTGCCAGTCACCTAAGAACTAAGTGGTTTTATCCTAATTTCTAATCTGGCGAGTCGATATGAAGATAGATCAGCAAATGGTAGGTATGATGGGGGTATGCTGCTACATCCTCTGGTGTGAAACAACGACCAAGGCGGCCATTGTCGATCCGGGCGGCGATGAACAGCGTATTCTTGACCGGGTGGCCGAATTGGGCCTCGAGGTCGAGTATATCATTGCCACCCACGGCCACCCCGACCATGTCTGCGGCAACAGGAAAATAAAGGAGGCGACCGGGGCGCCGATCGTCATGCACGAGGAGGACGACGATTTTTTCTCTCAGAGCCAGGTGAAGAACTACTTTTCCATGCTCGGTATGGAGGCCACGCCGCCCACCGACGTCAGGGTCAAGGAGGGAGATCTGATCAGTTTCGGCGAAGTTTCTTTGCAGGTGATCCA
>JAHEER010000019.1 GCA_024640625.1 Desulfobulbaceae bacterium | reverse complement strand
GTTCCCCAGTCATCATCCTCGGCAGGTTTGGCAGTGGGACAGAGGGCTCTGGTTTCAGGGCAGGCGACCATGGTAACTCCAGATTTTTCAAACTCATTCGCCAGTTGCGGCAGAAATGTGGCCGCCACCTCTCGATGAACCAGCAACCCCTCAAGGGCATTGCAGACACCGGGACGCTGGGTTTTACTGTTCATGATTATAGGAGTCGCCTTGTGCAAGTCTGCCTCCGCGTCGACGTAAATATGACATACTCCTTTATAGTGCTTGAGCACAGGAATTCTCGAGTTTTGGGAGACAAAGCGGATCAGTCCCTCGCCGCCACGGGGGATGATCAGGTCTATACTATCCTCTTGCTGCAGCAGAATTTCGATGGCCAGGCGATTGGTGGTATCAATCACTTGGACGCCATCCGGGTTGATGCCATTTTTTTTTAGGGCCTTACGCAGAATGGCGGCAAGCGCGATATTTGAGTGAATAGCCTCCGAACCACCCCGAAGCACGACACCGTTTCCGGCTTTGAGGCACAGCACCGCAGCATCGATGGTCACGTTCGGCCTCGACTCATAAATCATTGCCACCACGCCGAGAGGGATTCTCATTCTACCAACGGATATCCCGCTGGGCCGGCGGGATATATCCGAAATCCGGCCAACAGGGTCGGGCAAGGCAATCACCTCTTCCACCCCCCCAACCATGCTTTCAAACACCTTGTCGGAAAGTTCCAGTCGGTCAAGCATCGCCGCCGATAAACCGTGCTCGCGGCCGGCGCTTAGATCCTTTTCGTTTTCCCGCTGAATCTGCATTTTTTCAGATTTGAGCAATCCGGCCACATCGGCCAGTACACGGTCCTTTGCCGCCGTTGACAGGATTGACAGATCATGGGAGGCGTCCTGTGCTTTGCGGGCCATCTCCGTTATCTTCTGCTCGATCGCCATGGGGTCCCCTCGTGGTTATTTATCGGGACTATCACATCAATACGATGTTGTCCCGGTGCATTACCTCTTCACTGTCGCAATAGCCAAGAATTGTTTCAATCTCACGGGAATGATACCCCTGAATTTTTCTAATATCAATGGAGCTGTAATTGATCAGCCCGACGGCAATAGCCCGACCATCGAACCCGGCGCAGTGCACCGCATCACCAACTCCAAACTCGCCCTCAACCCTCTGTATGCCAGAGGGCAGCAGGCTTCTGTTGTGCTGCACCAGCGCTTTGCAGGCACCTTCATCAAGAATCAGCTTGCCCTTGGGTTTGAGGACCGACGCGATCCAGCGTTTTCTACCACTGATCTTCTCCTTATGCGGCAGAAAGAAGGTGCCGACCATCTCTCCGCTGAACAATTTTCTTAAAATGTCCGGCTCTTTCCCCGGTCCGATAAAGGAGCTGCCACCCCCGGCAGAGACGATTTTTGCCGCTCTGAGCTTTGACTCCATACCGCCTGTGCCGAGTTTACTTTTACTGTGCGAGGCCATGCCTTCAACCTCAGGGGTGATCTCGTCCACTGTATAAATTGGTCGCGCTTGCGGATCGGAGGCTGGGTTTCCGGTATATAAGCCCACCACATCTGTCAAGCAAATGAACATATCTGCTTCTATGAGATTGCAGATGTGGGCACCGAGCATATCGTTGTCCCCAAAACGCAATTCTTCAACGGAAACGGTATCGTTTTCGTTGATGATTGGGATCACGCCAAATTTGAGCAGGGTGAACAGGGTGTTTCTTGCATTTAAGTAGCGCTTTCGTACCGCCAGATCCTTATGAGTGAGCAGGACCTGGGCAATGGTCTGGGACAATGAACTGAATACCCGGTCGTAGATCTGCATGAGACTCGATTGACCAATGGCAGCCAGTGCCTGTTTTTCTTTTATACCCAGCTCGGTGCCGCCATTGTTGAAACTGATTCTGGCTCGGCCGGCGGCCACCGCACCTGAACTGACCAGGATCACCTCCCGTCCACTGTCCCTCAGAAAGGCTATCTCTCTGGCGATATTTTCAATTACCTGCAGGGCAATCCCTTTGTCATCGGTCAGCACAGCACTGCCTACCTTGACAACAATTCTGCGTGATTTATCAAACAGGGTCTGGCGCAGGTAAAGACCGTCATGAACTGAAAGATCGTCAATCATCTCGGTCCGCTTCGTGGTTTTCTGTTCTCAGTGCTTCTGCACACTGCTCAATATCCTCCATCATCTCGATGAGTATACTTCGCAACTCTCCAACTCCATCCCCTGACAAGGCGGACACGTGCAGCGCGCGAAAACCGCTGTTTTCATATTCATCCTTGATTTCTGCCACCATTTCCGGATCGACGAGATCGGTTTTATTAAGAACGACGAGTTTGACCCGATCGGTCAGCTCATCGTTGTACTTTCTCAACTCCCTTTCCAGAACCTGATAGTTGTCTGCATGATTATCTTCAGATATATCTACTACATGCAGGAGAATGGATGTCCTTTCAATATGTTTCAGGAAGGAATGACCAAGCCCGGCACCTTTGTGCGCGTCTTCGATGAGACCGGGAATATCAGCAATTATATAAGGCTTTGAGAATTTTTCTTGCAGTACGCCAAGCTGCGGTTCCAGTGTGGTGAAAGGATAATCGCCTATTTTGGGATTGGCGGCGGAAAGCTTTGCCAGAAGGCTTGATTTTCCAGCATTTGGCAAGCCGATGAGACCGATATCGGCAATCAGCTTGAGCTCAATCGTCAACCACCGCTCCTCCCCGGCCCCGCCGTCCGTCGCGATACGCGGCGTGCGGTTTGCACCACTGGCAAAATGAGTGTTGCCAAGCCCCCCTTTTCCACCCTTGGCAGCGATAAACTCCTGCCCTTCATCGACCAGATCAACAAGAGTTTCGCCCGATTCGGCATCCTTGATCACCGAGCCGGTGGGGACCTCGACAATGAGATCACTGCCGTTGGCGCCATGCTTGTCCTTACCCTGTCCGTGCCCGCCACGGCTTGCCTTGAAGTGAGATCGATATTTGAAGTCGATCAGCGACTGCACTTTTTCGGTGGACCTGATATAGACACTGCCTCCCCTTCCACCGTCACCGCCGTTGGGACCTCCCTTGGGAACATATTTTTCCCTTCGGAAACTTACACAGCCATTTCCGCCGTCCCCGCCTTTCACATAAAATTTGGCTTCGTCAACAAAGGACATCTCTTCCCCGAGGCCGATCACCTAAAAAAAAACTCGGTCATCACCTGCCGTGATGACCGAGTCTGCTTTGCGAAACTGTTGCTGCAACAGTCTCTATAAAATTCAACTAGGCTGCCGGATAGACACTTACCCGTTTTCTGTTCTTGCCGAATTCCTCAAAAGTGACAACGCCATCAACCTTGGCAAACAAGGTGTAATCTCTTCCGCAACCGACATTGGTACCCGGGTGAATTTTCGTGCCAAGTTGCCTGACAATAATGGATCCCGCGGTGACTGCCTGGCCACCGAACTTTTTGATTCCCCGCCTCTGGCCTATGGAGTCGCGTCCATTTCTGGAGCTACCTCCCGCTTTCTTATGAGCCATCTTGAACTCCTTTATTTACTGAGGGTTTGGATTAATCCCTTAAGTCTATTTGCTTATGTCTGCTATTGTCAAGGCGGTATATAATTGCCTGTGGCCTTTGGTCAACCGATACCCCTTTCTTCGCTTTTTCTTGAAAACTTTGATTTTCTTGTGTTTGCCCTGATCGGTAATGGTGGCGACGACTTTAGCACCCTCTATCACTGGTTGTCCAACGGTAACCGCATCACCTTCGGCTACCAGCAGCACCTCATTCAATTCGATACTGTCACCGACATTTCCCTCAAGTTTTTCAACCAGCACACGGTCCCCGGTTGACACCTGGTATTGTTTTCCACCTGTTTTTATAATTGCGTACATAACAAAGCCTCTGAATTGTAGTCCATTTATAAATTATAGAAATAACAGGCGACAATACCTCAATCCATGCACATAAGTCAAGTGCTTCCTGCTCTTGGTTATATCATGTGACAGTTGCGTGCGCTACAGCCACAAAATACAGCCGGTCGCACCCTACTCTTTCTGAGGGGGCCGGCAGAATGAGATGACGCTCAGACGGCCAGGCGAGCGGTTTCCCGCTCACGGCGAATTTTGCAGGCTCTTTCGAAAGCGGCTTTTTTCCCGTGCTTCTTTATGGACACGGAGGTCTTGCCCTGTTTCCCATGGGGCGTAACCCAGCTGACTTCGTAGCGATTCAGCTTTTCGTTCAGCCTGACACCCACAACACCGGTTCCAGAGTTGCTCACCGTCACCATGTGCTTATTGGTTCTGACTTTGCCCAGTTTTCTCTCGGTCTGGTCCCGCCACGAAATAGCCGAAAGAAGACTCGAATACCTGCCGCCGCATTTCCGATCAGAGAAAAATTTGGAATGGGTTTTGCCCTTGAAGCGAACCCTTACATACCAGCCGTGCGTACGCTTTGATTCCTGGTCGATGCGAGCTATATCTTTGTGTTTCTCAAGCAATAATTTCTGTTTCTTGTCTTGGTCGATCACGTCTTTTGCCTCTTTTTTACAAATGGTTACTTCATACTGTTATGTTAACTTTCAATGATCATCAGTCAATGGTTGAGGCTGAAAATCATCTGCCGTCATCCTTTTTTGTTACCGCTATGCAGCAATAGTGCACAGCCACAAACTACATAGTTGGTCAGGAGACCGTTGTCAACCTTTTTTCATGCTTCTGCAACAATAAAATTAATTCAATTTGAACACTATTCAAATATACTGCCCCAAACCTCAACCACCTGATAAAGGCATGACTAAAACAAACTCCAGCTTCAAAACCCTCTTAGAGACAATACAGCAGTTGAGAAGCGACCAGGGATGCCCCTGGGACAGAAAACAGACAACCCAGTCTCTGAAGAAATATCTCGTTGAAGAGTTCGGTGAAATTATCGAGGCGATAAACCACAACGACCCAGAAAACCTGTGCGAAGAATTAGGTGATTTTCTCTATCTTATTCTGATGATCGGGGAGATCAGCACAGATGAGGAATTATTTACCACTGAACAAATAATTCGTACCATCAACGATAAACTCGTACGCCGGCATCCCCATGTGTTTGGCACAAAAAAGGACTTGGATGAAGCAGAATTACGTCGGCAATGGAGAGCAATCAAAAACGCTGAAAAGGCATGCAGGAATAATACTTGACCTGGGAAAGTCAATACATTAGATATATAAGGTTACAACACCATTCATCATCGTGATGAATGGACCACATACCTCTTCGCTCTCCGCTTTTGAATAGCGAGGGCCGAAACGCGGAATTACCCGCACCTGATAAGTCCGAGAGGAGGATCTTATGAGACGATACGAACAAGTATGCATTCTTCGCCCATCCCTGAGTGAAGAAGAAATCACCCGAATTATCGACAACACCACCCAGCTGATCGAGGAAGATGAAGGATCTGTCATTTTCCTGAACAAATGGGGGATGAGGAAACTGGCTTACCCGATCAAAAAGGAGGTTCAGGGATATTATATCCTCTGTGATTTTGCCGCCATCCCATCTGTTGTGGCCGAGATCGAAAGAAAGTTCAGAATAGATGATGCAGTCCTCAAGTATCTTACGGTGAAAATCTCTGACGCCATAAGTGCCGAAGAAATCGAAATAGCCCGCAGTGAAGCCGAAGCCAGCGCAATCGTTCCTGAGCCTGAAGAGGAATCAGCCGAGAGCAAAGAAGAGAAACCTTCGGTACCGGTCAACAAAGCAGAAGCTGCGCCTGAAGAGGAATCAACCGAGATAAAAAAAGAGAAACCTTCGGAACCGGTCAACAAACCCGAAGCTGAGCCTGAAGAGGAACCCACTGAAGCTGACGTCGGGGAAGTAACCGTTGCAGCTTCTGAAGAATCGGGCAGCGACGAAAAAGAGGCCTAAGAATCCGTCATATAAGCAGTTCTCAATTCGGGTTTTAATTACAACGACTACATTTGGAGTAAGATAATGGCTGCAAGACAACAAAAAAGACTTTTCTCAAGAAAGAAGGTATGCCGTTTCTGCGTGGATAAGGAACTGGGTATTGACTACAAGGATCAGAAGACCCTACGCAACTTTGTCACCGAGCGGGGCAAGATAATTCCGCGCCGCATATTGGGAACCTGTGCCACTCACCAGCGCCAGTTGTGCTCAGCTATAAAGAAAGCACGGCAGATCGCCCTGCTTCCCTATTCCGGTAATACCCAAGGTTAAATGGACGCCGAGGCTAAGGGTACCGTGTCAACTGACAGCGAAGGAAAAGCAGCTACGCCCACGAGTGTAATCTGCATCATTCTGTTCTCGCTTGCGTTGCTGCTGCCTGCCGTGCACATTGGACTGTTCGGCTGGATCTATTTCATGATTCCACTGCTGGTACTTTTTTACCTATACCGCTGGCGTCATGGCCTTACATTCATTGGCGCAGGTCTCCTTCTGGCCTTGGTCGTTTCCATTTTCATTTCCTCTGTCGATATCGTCATTTTCAGTTCAGCGCTCATACCCGCCGGGTACAGTCTCGCCCAGTCGGGATTTCGAGGCGATTCTCCGTCGATGTCCGGCTTTAAAGGACTCATCGTCCTGATCTCCTGCTGGCTGCTTCTGCTTACCATGCAGACAGCGCTCTCCGGGGTGAATCCAATAACCGGGTTTCTTGGGTCGCTCGACGCAAATATAGAGAGGACTCTGGAATACTATCGGCAAAGCGACTCAGTTGCCCCTGAAACACTTTCAATCCTGGAAGAATCATTCTTGCAGATGAAAACGATATTGCCCAATATTCTGGCCTCTATCATGGTCAGCTTGGCACTGCTCATCATCTGGTCCACCATGCTGCTGGGCAACCGCATGGTCGTCAAATTCACCGGCTATCGGCCATGGGCGGATCACCAGACCTGGCGACTGCCGGACAAGCTCATCTGGCTGCTCATCGGAGGGGCTGTAATTACCGTATTGCCGCTCACACCGCTGCGCGTGGTCGGCAGCAATCTGTTGATCTGCATGGGGCTCGTTTACATTTTCCAGGGATTTGCCGTACTGAGTTTTTTTCTGCATAAATGGAAGGCCCCACAGGTGGTAAGATTTCTCCTGTATGCCATGATGCTTTTTCAATCTTTTGGCACTCTGCTGCTGCTCATCATTGGTATCGGCGAAGTCTGGCTCGATCTTAGACGCTTAAAAAAACCTAAAGATTTACACAATAAATCCGATCAATAACGTCCCGGAAGGACACAATTATATGAGGAGTCAATCATGGAACTCATTCTCAAGGAAACAATAGATTCTCTCGGCAGAGAAGGAGATGTGGTCAAGGTCAAGCCGGGGTATGCGAGGAATTACCTCCTTCCCCAGGGAAAAGCCGTGCAGGCGACCAAAGAAAACATGGCCGCTCTCGAACAAAACAAGGCCGAAATACAGGCCCGGCTCGACGAACAGCACAAAAAAGCTGAAGCGCTGTTTAAGAAGCTTTCCGGTATTACCCTCGAGTTCGAGGAACTGGCTGCCGATGACGACAAACTTTTTGGTTCGGTGACTGTCAATGATATCTTCGACAGGCTTGCCGAGAAGAACATCGTAGTGGAGAAAAAAAACATCTTCCTTCCCGAGCCGATCAAGGTGCTCGGCGAGAAGAAGGTCACCATCAAAGTGGGATTCGACCTGGAGGCGGAAATCACCATAAATATCGTGGGCCAGGCACCCGAGGCTTAAGAAATCATCCCGCCTGCAGGGAGGTTGTGTTTTCTTTTCTCATGTCCTGATGCCGGGTGGCAACGGTCCTTTTTTTCACACCTGAAGCAACTCCTTCAGGTGTGTTTTTATTTTGACACATCAAGGCCATTATATTAGACATTTGATGTATCCTTTGACTAAATCCACATCCTCCAGATGAACGATTTCATTCAGCCGCCGGGACCTCCCGATCGTAGTTCAGGCACACGGGTTCCGCCCCACAATATCGAGGCGGAACAGTCCGTACTCGGAGCTGTACTACTCAAAGACAAGGGTTTCCTTCAGGTCAACGAGCATATCTCCGCAGATGACTTTTACCGCGAGTCGCACAGAATAATTTTTTCTGCAATGGTGGAACTTTTTGACCGCAGCGAGCCCCAGGACATGCTTACCCTGACCAGCTACCTCACCGATACCAATCAGCTTGAATCGGTAGGTGGGGCATCCTATCTCGCCAGCCTCACCCACGCGGTACCGGTCACCGCCAACATCGTATCCTATGCCCGCATTATTCGGCAGAAATCGGTGTTGCGGAACCTGATCAATACTGCCAGCGATATTGCCCAGCGCTGTTTTGAAGAACAGGACGATATCGATCAGCTGGTTGATGAGGCGGAACAATCCATATTTGAGATAGCCGGCAATAAGAGCACCAATGAATTCACCCCGCTCAGGTCCATAATTCCCGAGAGTTTCAAAACCGTTGAAAAACTCTATGAGCGCAAGGAACTGATCACTGGGGTTCCCACCGGTTATGCGGAGCTCGACAAAATGACCGCCGGCCTCCAACCGTCTGATCTGATCATCTTGGCCGGCAGGCCATCGATGGGCAAGACCGCCCTGGCCCTCAACATAGCCCAGCATGCCGCCCTGGTAGACAAGACCGGGGTAGCCATTTTCAGCCTTGAAATGTCCAAAGACCAGCTCGCCATGCGGCTGCTTAGCTCAGTCGGTCGTATAGACTCTCAGAAAATCAGGACCGGTCGTCTCCAGAACGAGGACTGGCCCCATCTGAGCAGAGCGGCCGGGATGCTTTCTGAAGCTCCCATTCACATCGATGATACTCCTGCACTCTCAATTCCCGAGATGCGCTCAAAAATGCGCAGACTTGCCTCAAACAACGATATCGGTCTTATTCTCGTCGATTATCTCCAGCTCATGAGAGGCCGCAGCTCCTCCGAGAACAGAACTCAAGAGATTAGCGAAATATCTCGCAGCCTTAAAGCAGTTGCGAAGGAGCATGATGTCCCGTTGCTGGCTCTCTCTCAGCTCAACCGAGGACTTGAGAGCCGCACAGACAAACGGCCAATGATGGCCGATTTGAGGGAATCGGGAGCGATAGAACAGGACGCAGACGTAATCTGCTTCATTTACCGGGACGAGGTTTACAATAAAAATGAGGACAATCCCGACAAGGGTATCGCCGAAATAATCATCGGTAAACAGCGTAACGGCCCTACCGGGGTAACCCGGCTGTTCTTCAAAAAAGAATACACCATGTTTGAAAATCTCAGCAATTACGACGAACCTCACCTTCACGGTTCGTGATCACTACTCTTTCTATTCCGAACTACTTCTCGAGGAAATCGATGAGCACGCAAAATACGTACGCCTCGCACTATGACTTCAAGCAGGTGGAATCGAAGTGGCAGCAGCGTTGGGAAGTTAACAATGCCTACCAGGCAAGCGAAGACGCCGATAAAGAGAAATATTACGTACTGGAAATGTTCCCCTACCCTTCCGGCCGGATCCACATGGGTCATGTCCGCAATTACTCAATTGGCGATGTGGTGGCACGATACAAAAGGATGAGAGGCTTCAACGTCCTGCACCCGATGGGATGGGACGCTTTCGGACTGCCGGCCGAAAATGCCGCCCAGAAGCACAACACCCATCCGGCCAAATGGACTTACGAGAACATCGACTATATGCGTTCCCAGCTTAAACAGCTCGGCTTGTCCTATGACTGGCAAAGGGAATTCGCTACCTGCGATCCGGACTATTACCGCTGGGAACAGAAAATTTTCATCGAGATGTATGAACGTGGCCTCGTCTATCAGCGCGTCACTACGGTCAACTGGTGTGAGACCTGTCAAACGGTACTGGCCAACGAACAGGTCATCGACGGCGCCTGCTGGAGATGCGACGAACTGGTCGAGCCCCGCAATATGAATGGCTGGTTTTTCAAAATCACCCACTACACGGACGAGCTTCTTGACGACCTGCAGGCTCTGGATGGCTGGCCTGAGAAGGTCGTGACCATGCAAAACAACTGGATTGGGCAATCAACCGGACTTACCTGTGATTTCAAAATAGAAGGGAGTGATGAAGCAATATCCATATTTACCACCAGACCCGACACGATTTTCGGAGTCACCTTCATGTCACTGGCTGCCGAGCACCCGCTGCTCGAAACGCTCACCCAAGGAACCGACCGCGAGGCTGAGGTCGCTGATTTCATAAACGCAATCATAAAGGAAAAACAGCGTCAGTCCATCCAGGAGGAGCCAGAAAAAAAAGGGATGTTTACCGGCCGCTATTGTGTGAATCCCTTTAACGGAGAAAGTGTCCCAATCTATGTCGCCAACTTCGTCCTGATGGAATATGGTACCGGCGCAGTTATGGCGGTTCCCGCTCATGATCAGAGAGACTTTGAATTTGCCCGCGCCTATGATCTTCCTATAAAACCAGTGGTCATTCCCCAGGGAACAACACTTGATCCCGAGATGATGCAGGAAGCTTCGACCATTCCCGGAACGCTGGTCAACTCGGGGCAATTTTCCGGCCTTGATTCCATCGCTGCCCAGTCCAAGATAATCAACTTTGCCTGGAAGCAGGGATTTGGAGCCCCTCTCACTACCTACCGTTTGCGTGACTGGGGTATTTCCCGGCAGCGCTACTGGGGCGCACCCATACCGATGGTTCACTGTCAGGACTGTGGGGTAGTACCCGTTCCCCTAGAACAACTGCCGGTGTTGCTCCCCGAAGACCCGGATACCAGCAGTGATGAATGCCGGCCTTTGAGCCAGCGCCCAGATTTTGTCGGTACAGTCTGTCCAGCCTGCAGTAAAGAGGCCCGCAGGGAAACCGACACCATGGATACCTTCGTCGAATCGTCCTGGTATTTCGCCAGGTTCGCTTGTCCCGACAGTGACGATACACCTCTGGATAAAGATAAATCTGCTTACTGGCTGCCGGTTGATCAATATATAGGGGGGGTTGAGCATGCCATTTTGCACCTTCTCTATTCCCGATTTTTCACCAAAGTGCTCCGTGATCTTGGCTATCTCTCCATCGCTGAACCGTTCACCAATCTCCTCACCCAAGGGATGGTCATAAAAGATGGGGCAAAAATGTCCAAGTCGAAGGGAAATGTCGTCGATCCTGATCTATTGATCCGTCAATACGGGGCCGATACCGTGAGACTTTTCAGTCTCTTTGCGGCCCCACCCGAACGAGATCTGGAATGGAATGCCCAGGGCGTTGAGGGGGCGAGCAGATTTCTGAATCGCGTCTATCGCCTGGTAAAAGAATTCAGCAATCCTTATGTTGTTGCCCCTGAACCATCCGCCCCAGAGGATACCGCCCTGCAGCGGAAGCTCCATCAGACAATAAAAAAGGTAACCTATGACATAGAGGACGATTTCCACTTCAATACGGCCATCAGTGCGGTCATGGAACTTTTCAACACGCTCAGTTCCAGTCTCGGATCAGCAACCAGGCCTGGCGCAGCGCCCGACACCGTCAGCGGGTCGATTCGTACTATGCTGCTGCTGCTTTATCCCATGGTTCCCCATTTCAGTTCAGAACTATGGCAGATGATGGGCTTTGCAGACACACCCGAAGAGCAGGTCTGGCCGACCTATGACGATGAGAAGGCCAAAGAAGAACTGCTTACCATCGTTTTGCAGGTGAACGGCAAGGTGCGTTCCAGAATTGAGGTCGACGCAGATGTGCAAGATCAGCAACTGCGGGAACTAGCTCTGACCGACGAGAAGGTGCTTCGCTTTGTCGATGAGAAGAGGGTTAAAAAGGTTATTGTCGTTAAGAAGAAACTTGTTAATATTGTCGTTTGATACTAGGGTGCACTGGGATAGGCAGATTGGTGGATAGTGTAAAATATAAATAAGGAGTTACGGTTTGAAACTTTTTATTCGCTGGAGTTTGCTCAGTATTGCTGTTGCTGTTTTTCTCTCTGGGTGCGGGTATCGTAATCCCTATGTGTATTCGGGTCCGGACAAATCCATTTACGTAACAACCTGGAAGAACAGAACCAGCGACCTGCAGCTTGATGCCAAGATCTACCAGGAACTGCTCAAATGGTTCCAGAAATCGAGGTCATTAAAGATCACCAAGAGTAAGGAAGGAGCCGATTTCATTCTGGCCGGTGAAATCATTTCCGTGGATATTCCCAGTCTCGCCTTTGATGGAACCAATACGGCTTCCGATGTAAGACTCACCCTCAAGGTCCGCTACATCTTCAAGGACCTCGCCACTGAGAGCGTGCTAATAGAGATGCCATCTCAGGACTGGCAGCAGAGTTACACGATCACGGCTGACGCTGCCGTAACTAGAGATAACGCCAACGAGGCCCAGGACAAAGTCATCGAAGATCTGGCTCAATCCATTTACCAGAGAACACTGCTGGAGATTTCCAAACTCTAGCAAAAGTCCGTCCACCGCGGCCGGCTCTCTGAAAGGGACCGGCCGCTTCTGTACCCCAGTCGTCACCCGCATGCCATGCTGTCCATCGGTTCCATCACCTTGAGCAGTCCCCTGGTTCTTGCTCCCCTGGCCGGTTACGGTGATCTGCCGTTTCGCATCCTCTGCCGGCGGTTCGGGGCTGGTCTCTGCGTCTCCGAAATGATCAGTTCCCACGGCCTGGCCTACGGACAGCCCAAGACTGTGTCAATGCTGGTCAGTTGCAGCGAAGAACGACCGGTTTCATTTCAGCTCTTTGGTGCCGACCCCTCGATTATGGGCGAGGCAGCAGCCATCCTTGCTTCGCATGAGCCCGATCTGATCGACATCAACATGGGCTGCCCGGTCAAAAAAGTCACCAAAAGAGGCGCCGGTGCAGCGCTTATGAACGATATCGGCCTGGCTGAGAAAATAGTCAGGGCGGTGGTAGACAACAGCACCTGCCCGGTCACGGTAAAACTCCGCTCGGGACCGGACAACAACAACATCTGCGCGCCTGATTTCTCCCGAATGGCAGAGGCTAACGGGGCGGCGGCTGTCGCCGTGCACGGCAGAACCTGGAAACAGGGGTTCTCAGGTGAAGCTGATTGGCAAATCATCGAAACGGTCCAGAAAGGCGTGACCATTCCGGTACTCGGAAATGGAGATGTGCAGAATTACGCCGAAGCCATGTCACGGCTCCAGCAACATGGCTGTGATGGAATCCTGATTGGCAGAGCGGCAATAGGCAATCCCTGGGTATTTTCAGAAGACGGCAGGCCCGAGAATCTGAGTGCGGTCGCCGGGGTAGTACGCCAGCATCTGGCGCTCGCCGACACCCATTTTAATGAGCCCAACCGCTGTCTCGGCTCGATCAAGAATCACCTGGGAAAATATTTCAAAGGCTTTCCAGGCAGCTCCAAGGTACGAAAAAAAATCTATCAGCAACCTGATTTTAACTCCTTGCAGGCCTGCCTGCATCTCATCAGCTGAAAATTGTCTCGTTACACCCTTTAATTTTTCACCAATCTGCGCTGCCAGCCTGTCGTCCACGCAGGCTGGAAATGAGCTTTTTATCTTGTCTTAGAATCGTCAGGCTAGAGCATGTTTTCGGGATCGATATCGACTGTCATCCTGGTCTTGGCTGGCGGTTGGAAGGTGGTTGAAATCCATTCCACCAGACCGTGGAGTGGCTGAAGTTGGGTCGCTTTAAGCATAATCTGCCAACGGTACCGGTCCCGCAGTCTTTCCAGCGGAGCAGGGGCTGGGCCGTGTATGGACAAGGCCTGGGTGTGGTCATGGGCCTGGCACCAGTTTCTGGCCAGTTCAGCCAAGCGGCGAGATGCTGATCTGGCGACCGCTTCCTGCTGATCTTCTACGATGATGAAAACCAGTCTGCAGTAAGGAGGGAACCCGACCTCCTCACGGATTCCCAGTTCCCGCTTTACCAAACCCTCGTAGTCGTTGCCGGCCGCCAGCGAGACCGCGTAATGGTCGGGCTGGAGGGTCTGGATGATCACCTTCCCTTTGATTTCACCGCGCCCAGCCCGTCCCGTGACCTGGGTAATCAGTTGATACGTTTTCTCAGC
Source organism: Desulfobulbaceae bacterium (assembly GCA_024640625.1). Lineage (GTDB taxonomy): Bacteria > Desulfobacterota > Desulfobulbia > Desulfobulbales > Desulfocapsaceae > JABDQA01. The sequence goes on along the minus strand of JAHEER010000019.1, from coordinate 35,808 downwards.
CGCCCTGAAATCGGGAAAGCCAAGGCCGCTGTCTGCCAAGACAATACCAACCAGACTCACACCAGGAAAATGGAGTCCCTTGGCGATGATCTGGGTTCCCACCAGAATATCGATTTTCTTTTCCCGCATGGACTTGAGAATTTGCAGGAATTTCCTTCGGTCAGCGGCAACGTCCGAGTCGAGCCTGGCGATAGCGGCTTCCGGAAGTAATTTCCTGGCCTCGTCCACCACTCTTTCGGTACCAAAGCCGATGGGATGCATATCGCTCGACCCGCATCCCTGACAGACCACAGCACCGGCCAGACTGAAACCGCAATAGTGGCAGAGCAGAAGGTTTTTCTGCTGGTGCCGGTTGAGGCTTACCTGGCAATGACTGCACTCCACCACTGAACCGCAGTCCCTGCAAATGACTGAAGTTGAGAAACCCCTGCGATTCAGCAAAAGGATAGCTTGGCTCGATTGCGCAAAAGTTTCCCGCAACCCCCGTTGCAGTTCAGGGTGAAACAATCCACCCCCCTTTTTGCCGGGAAGCGTTTTCAGATCAACCAGCTGAGACTCCGGGAGTTCTTTCTCACCGATCCGTTTCGTCATCTGCAGGAGCTTGTACTTCGATGTGCGACTATGATAATGACTGACAATCGAAGGTGTAGCGGAACCGAGAATTATTGCGCAGCCTGCCGCTTGGGCCCGGACCAGGGCAAGGTCCCTGCCGTTGTAGCGCAGACCATCCTCTTGTTTGAAGCTGGAGTCATGTTCTTCGTCGACAATGATCAGGCCAATTTTTTCTAAGGGCGCGAATATCGCAGAGCGGGCACCAATAACTATAGTCGCCTCTTGGTTGAGGATACGACACCACTCGTCGAATCGTTCCCCGGGACTGAGTCCTGAATGCAGCAGGGCTACACGGCCCTTGAACCGGGAAATGAAATGAGCCTCAATCTGGGTAGCCAGGGCAATCTCAGGCACCAGCACGAGTACGCTTCTGCCTCTGGACAGGGCCTCCTCGGCAGCCTCCAGGTAGACTTCGGTTTTTCCGCTTCCGGTCACTCCATGGAGCAGAAAGGGCTCATACGTGTGTTGTTCTATCGACTTACGAACGATGTCTATGACACCCTTTTGCTCGTCACTCAATTTTTTCGGTCTGGGATAGTGGGGCAGAAGGTCGCCTAACGGACTCCTGTATACTCGCCTGTGTACTTTTATTACCAAGCCTTCATCCGCCAGTTTGTTAAGCACTTTTGTCCCGTAGGGATAGCTCGCCCCCAGTTCTCTGCGCGGCACCATTTCCCCCGAGCGGTCGCCCTGCATCCGGCCAAGCAGTTTTACTGTTTTGATTTCTGCCCCGGTGAAACTTCTCCCTGCGGCGGCTCTGCACAGCTTCGCTAATTTTTCAGAATCTTCACATGCTTCGGCGCAGCGTGTTAATTCTTCCTTCAGGGCGAAGCAGATTTCCTTCTTGGCCTGCACCCGGTCCCTTTCGACAGTGTTGTGCAGGGCAGCTATTCCCATGCTGATAAGCCTCTCCAGATCTGCTCGTTGCTGCTTGTCTGACAATACTTTGCTGCTTTCAGCGCTGCTCAGAACACCAGACTCAGACAATCTGGTAACCCACGGCGCGTCCCCAGCTCCATTTAAAAGACCAGCCGGATCACTGCTGCGCCCTTTTTCTGTCAGGCTAATTATCTTTTTGGGTGCTGCGGTCAACCCTCCCGGCAAGGCGGTCTTTATCACCAGACCAAGGGGATAATGGTAATAATCGGCGACCCATTTGAAAAATGTTACCTGTTCCGCCAGGAAATAAGGCGCTTCACCAATGATCTCCACAATTGGCTTGATCGTGAAATCTCCCCCTGCAGCCTCGCTTCTACCCAGAACATAGCCGGTCAAAGGACGGCGGCCGAATGGGACAAGAACCCTTCTTCCTATGAAGTCAGCCTCGTTGTGAAGAAGATTCTGCCCATCCGTTGAATAGGTATAGGTTTGCCTCACCGGTGCGGTTACGGCAACCTCAAGCAGCATCATAGTGTAGCGGCAACGTCCTTGAGATGAACCTTGAAAAGCTCTCCGAGCTCATCATGACGAAGTGCATAGGCGATTATTGCCTGGAGATAGCCAAACTTGTCACCGGCATCGAACCTGGTTCCTTCGAATTCATAGGCATACATCTTTCTTTTCTTGGACAGGGCCAGCAGGGCATCGGTGAGTTGGATCTCGCCACCGTGACCGGGGGTGGTGCTGCTGAGCATGTCGAAAATTTCAGGCATGAGGATGTAGCGGCCAATGATGGCCAGATCGCTGTCGGTGGTGCCGGGTGCAGGTTTCTCCACCATCCTCTTTACCTGGTGGGTCCGCTCTCTGCCGTTGTCAATGCCTTCAACGATTCCGTATTGATACGTCTGGTCTGGCGGCACACGTTGCACCGCGACAATTGATTCACCCACCTCACGGTAGAGTTCGAGCATTTGCCAGGCGCAGGGAACGTCGCTGTAGACCAGGTCATCACCAAGGCAGACCATGAATGGTTCTTGGCCGACAATGTGTCGTGCGGTCCAGATAGCATGACCGAGTCCGAGCGGTTTTTTCTGACGCACCGAAACGATATCGATGAGATTTGAAATCATGTCCAGTTCCTTGCCAAGCAAGATCTTGTTTTTTTCCTTGAGGACGTGATCCAGTTCGTAGTTGTAGTCGAAATGGTTCTCGATCGCCGATTTGCCCTCACTGGTGACGAAAATGATCTGTTCGATTCCAGAGGCGACAACCTCCTCGACGATATATTGAATTGTCGGTCGGTCGACAATGGTGAGCATCTCTTTGGGTATGGCCTTGGTCGCCGGTAAAAACCGGGTGCCAAGACCGGCAACTGGAATGACCGCCTTGCGAACGTCCATGATAAACCTCTTTATTTGCAATATCAGAAATGTAATTTCTATGGTATAAACCATTTCTCATCTGTCTGAGAGTTACCACAAAACATTGTAGTCAGACAACTTTTTCATGCACTTTTTTTACCCTCCGTCGCTGCCGATCACCGACTGTCTCGATCAACTGAGAGAATTGATTTCAGCCCATCAGATCGTCATCGTAGCCGGTGAAACCGGATCCGGAAAAACCACCCAATTGCCTAAATTGTGCCTTGAACTGTTCCATGACTCGAAGGGCTGGATAGGCTGTACCCAGCCCCGCAGGATTGCCGCCACCAGTGTTTCCGAGCGGGTGGCGGAAGAGCTTGGAGAATATCGGAAACTGGTGGGCAGCAAGATCAGGTTTAGAGACAAAACCACATCTGCCACCAGAATCAAGTTCATGACCGACGGAGTGCTCCTGGCAGAGATCAAGAACGATCCACTGCTCAGGAAATATCGGGTTGTGATTGTCGACGAGGCCCACGAGCGAAATCTCAATATCGACTTTCTGCTTGGGTACCTCTATACGCTTGTCGCCAAAAGAAAAGATCTTAAACTCATAATAACTTCGGCGACCATTGACACCGAGGCCTTTTCCAGCCATTTTCACCGGGCACCCGTGGTTACCATCGAGGGTCGGACATACCCGGTCGAGATCGCCTATTCTCCCCCGCCGGGCGATGAAAATGAAATCTCCTACCTGGAGCACTGTATAGATGTTACCGGGGAAATCTGCGCCACCAGACCCCCTGGCGATGTCCTGCTGTTTCTGCCCACCGAAAAAGATATCAGGTCCTGCACCGAGATTCTTAAAGGCAGGGTTATGACCCATTCGATACTGCCGCTCTTCGGCAGGTTGCAGGCCAAAGATCAAAGGTTGATCTTCAAACCCCACAAGAAGCCCAAAATCGTCGTCGCCACCAATGTCGCCGAAACCTCTGTAACCGTTCCGGGTATACGCTACGTAGTCGATACGGGGCTGGCCAGGATAGGTACCTACCACGCCCGATCGAGGACCATGAGGCTGCCCATCGCCAAAATATCGCAGGCCAGCTGCAATCAGCGCTCCGGTAGAAGCGGCAGAGTCGGGCCGGGTACTTGTGTGAGGCTTTTCAGCGAGGACGATTTTGACGGCAGAGAACCGTTTACCACCCCCGAGATTCAACGCTCCAACCTCGCCGAAGTAATTCTGCAGATGGTGTCCCTGAATCTTGGTGACCCGCACCTCTTTCCCTTTCTCGACCCGCCCCGTCGGGGAGCGATTTCCGAAGGGTTTCGAACGCTCAAAGAACTCGGGGCTCTGGACACGGAACACCGGCTTACTTCCTACGGCAGAATCATGTCTTCGATGCCCATAGACCCGGTTATCTCACGCATCATCATAGAAGCAAACAAGTTTGACTGCCTGGCCGAAATTGTCGTTATTGCGGCGGCCCTGGCCATCCAGGATCCGAGGATACGCCCGGCGGAGAGTGAGCACAAGGCAGACGAAGCCCACCGCCGGTTTGCCGACCCACGTTCTGATTTCATGGCACTGCTCAACATCTGGAACGGCTATCACAAGGATAATCGTGGATTTTCCTGGTCAGCTCTGAAAAAATTCTGCCGGTACAACTATCTCTCATTCCAGCGCATGAGAGAATGGCTCGACTTGCACGAGCAACTCCACAGGATTGTCAGCAGACGCAGAATGTTCCGCTTCAACAGGGAACCAGGCTCCTATGAAAATATCCACCGTTCCCTGTTGGCCGGTTTATTCAGGCAGTGTGGAAGAAAAAAGAAAGGAAGCCTCTATCAGGGTCTCTCCAATCGTGAATTCTACATTTTTCCGGGCAGTTATCTCCATGCCAAAAGCGGCGAGTGGATTATCGGCGGCTCCTTCATAGAGACCTCCCGGCTATTTGCCCTCTCGGCCGCCAATATAGAGGTTGACTGGCTTGAAAAAAGCTGTACGAAAATGTGCAGTTACTCATGGTCCAATGTCCGTTACCATAAAAAATCTGGACGGGTGATGGCCGATGAAACCGTGGCCCTTCGCGGTCTGATTCTGGCCGCCTCCCGGATAGTCAATTACCCGAAACGCAACGAAAAAAATATTCCCTCCGCACGGCAGGTATTCATAAGGGAGGCGCTGGTTGACCACCAGTTATCGGGCCGTTTCGGCTTTTTTTCGAAGAATTTGGCAACAATCAAAAAATGGCAGGAAAGCGAACATAAACTGCGTAGAAAAAACATTGTTATCGATGACGAGGCGATATTTGACTTTTATGCCAGGCGGCTGCCTGAGAATGTCTTCGACCGTTCTACCCTGAAGAGTCATGTCAAACGTCACGGCGACAGCCATTTATGCATGACCGAAAAAGATATTCTGCTGCGTCGGCCGGAAGATAAAGATCTACTTGACTTTCCACCGCATCTGCCTGCCCCGCATGAGCAGATCGCCCTGCGCTATCGCTTCGAACCCGGCACACCTGATGACGGGGTTACCGCCTTGGTGCCTGAGCATCTCGTCGACCGCACCCCACCGGAACTGTTCGACTGGCTGGTGCCTGGACTGATCGTGGAAAAAACCACCTACCTGATAAAAGGGTTGCCGAAACGTCTCAGGAAGCAACTCATCCCCGTCAACCATACTGTCGCCCTGCTGCTTGACTCCCTTGACATGTATCAAGGCAATTACCTGCAGAAGCTGTCGACGGCGATTGTCAGCCGTTATAAAATCAATATCCACCGAGCTGACTGGCCCCAGACTCTGCCGCCCCATTTGACTATGCACTTCCAGATTGTTGATCAATCTGGCACAGTGGTAATGCAGGGAAATGATTTTGCCACCCTGCTCAACCAGCTCCGATCCTCACCTGCAGATGGACCGCTGGTGCTCAGTCCTCAGGATCACGCCTTGCTTGAAACTCTTAGTGAAAAAATTTTCAGCCGCTGGGATTTTGAGCCATATCCGGAACGCGTACCCATTCTTGGTCCTGGAAAAATGGTGAGCGGCTACCTGTTTTGCGGGCTCAAGCCAGTACCTGAAAAACGGGGTGTGAAGCTCCACTATTTTGCGAGCAGAGCAGAGGCTGAGAAACAGAGCCGCGCGGGCATGGGCGTTCTGATTCGCCTGCATTTCAAAACAAAATTTACCGCTCTGGCAAAACACTGCCGGGTTTGTTTCTCGGGGCCGTCCGCGCTTTGGCTCACCATGTTTACAAGTGGCTCAGCCCAGACCTGTTGTGAAGCCATTCTCAACTTCATCGTCAACTCCCTTCTCACCGATACACCTATATCAGTGCTCAGCAAGGAGGCCTATGAATCACAGATTGAGCAGGTGGGCCGGATCGATATCCACTCGGCAGGCAGAAAGATCATAGACAAAATACTGTTCATCTTGCGACAGCGGAAAACGACTGGTGAGGTTATTGCCAAATATGAGGCGCTGGCCAAAAAGAACGGCGGCTTTGAGGCAAGCCTCTATGACGATCTGCACAGACAGCTCGAGGCAATTATCCCCCCTGATTTTCTCGACCATTTTACTCTTGCAGATCTCGATAACTGCGGCCGCTACCTGAAGAGCCTGGCGGTGCGCTGCGAAAGAGCCTACAACAATCCCCTTAAAGACCGTGAAAAACGAAAAAAACTGATCGCTCACCAGGACAATATTGAGCGTGTCGAAAAGACAATGGGGGAACTCAGCCCCGAGTGTCAGGCGAAACTGGAAAACTACAGGACAATGCTTGCTGAATTGCGTATCTCGCTTTTCTCGCCGGAGATAAAAACCGCGCTTTCAGTCTCGGAGAAAAAGCTGGCTCAGACCTGGAAAGAGCTCTCTTCAAGTTGCTGAGTATGCGGCCTCACACGATACGAACAGGTGGTGGAATCACGCTTTGTATCATCGGTATATTGCTGATCGACAAGAACCGATGGCTTTTGGGTCTGGCGTGCTTCATCGGCGGATTCCTGCTGATGATGAAACCACGATCCCGGCGTTAACCATCAATTGCCACTGCTTCTTTACCAAATACAGTTTCCCTGAAGAAGTCGATGAGCCGCTGCCGTCTGGTGCGCATTTTTTTCTGCTCGGGAATGAGATGAGTTGGTCCTACCCGCAGGATTGACATCTTATATTCGATATGACTGGCAAAACGGTTGTCGAGATACCAGGCATACATCAGGCCCAGCAGCAACCCCGGCGGAGTGAACCCTTCTTTGCCGTTGACGGTTCTGGTGAAATGGGTGCTGGTCTGCTCAACCATCCTGGAGAGTTGTAGGAAATTGCGCAGTTCAGCATCATCGAAGTAGCAGAAGCGCTCCTCTTCACTTCTTAGTGACAGGTGATACACGGCTCCAATTTCTTTTCCTTCGTAGAGGAGCGGAGTAATCAGTTTGGTGGCGGCATAATCTCCCAGCAGTGCCTGCCCGAGGGCGATTAAAAAGGATACCTCGAGGCTGCTCCTGGTTCGGAAGCGGTCTTCTCTTATCTTCACCAGCCTGTCTTCGGGATCGTAAAAAGAAAAGACATTATCCCAGCGTTGATCCCTTCGCCATCCGTCCTCGCTTACACAGGTAATTCCCTCGATGAAATCAAGATGGGAGACTGGTATGTCCTGATGAGACCAGATAATGTCGGCCAGGATCGCAACGATCTCAGCGCTGCTCATCTCAGTAGAGCCACACTTTTCAAGATCGATGGAGAGTTCTGCCAAGCGCTCAGCAACTTTGGCAAATTTAACCGAGGGAATCGCTATCAGCTTCGGTCTGACAGGCAGGCCGACCGGTGCCACCGTCACCGCAGGTTTCCGCTGCACCTCCTCACCGCCTGCCATTAGTTCCTTTGCCAGAAACAGCGTTTTCACGGTTTGCGCCACGACCTCGGGATCATGTTGAATAACTCCTCTCTCAAGCATTGCCGAGCGGGAAAAAAAACCGCATTCTATAGGGGTGAAGCCCCTGCGTTTGATCAGTTCTCTATCAAGGTATATGGGATTTTTCCCCTCCACCGCATAATTTTGAATCACCGATGCCGGAACATCTTGCATCGACAAGCAGAGTATCTGGTCGAAGAGCCCCTCGACACCTCCCGGCAGATTGTGTTCATAGGCTCGGATCATGTCCGACACATGGAATTTGCGATCGGGGTTGGCGATAGCCTTGTCCGTCTCGCCTTCCTGAACCCAGAGGTTGGCGATCAGCAACTTTAAGGCGCTCTTATTCTCCCGCACGGCATTGGCAATGCCTGGCACCTGCATGACCGGGATAATTGAACTGTAGAGACTGCCTGGGGCCATAATCAGAACGTCTGCGTCCCGGATGTGATCAAGAACTTTTTCCGACACGAACGGCTGACCACAAAAGTCGACAGTCACACGGGCCACGGCTGATCCCCTCACGGCACCGCTTGATTTATGTTCACCGGTAACCTCAACGCCGTCGCTGTAGCGGAAGCGAAGCTGGGCGGGAACTGGTGTGCAGGGCAGGACGGCTTCGGGTCCGGCACCAATCAGTTCGCCAATAGCGGAGATGGCGCCGTTAATGGCCTCACCGACCGCGGCCTCCATGTCAATTCTGTCTCCGACCAGGTTCTCGTTGCCAGCCACCATCCGGATGCCAGCAAGTATCAGCAGGTTGCCGAGACAATGCGGACGTCCAAGGGTAGCCTGGCAGAGCTCATCGTTGAGGCAAAAATCCAAATAACTTTCCAGTGTACTGGCCATCTTTTCAGGCAGCCTGTCCAACTCGATAAGACACTCCCTGAGCAGCGCCTTGGCGGACTCAGGCCTGGCAGTGAAGCGATAATTGAAGATGGTGGAAATGTCGTTTACCAGGGCCGCAGCCTGCCCGGCATTTAATCGGTAGCGGCTCTCCAACAGTCGGCGCTGGATGGATGAAACCAGCACGTGCCTGATGTCTCCAAGACCGAAAATCGGCAGATCCTTCAGCAATTCACCGGTGGAGCCGCCGTCATCGGTTACGCAGACGATAGCCCTGGACTGAGGGAATATTTGTTTCAATCCCTCAAACGGTCTGCCCGGCCAGTTCTGCTGACGGCTGTCCCCGCCAATAATATTTGACAACCCAGTGCCGCCGCCGAACACCACCACCCTGGCATCATCTACCACGGTGGAGATAAGCCTTTCCCTCAATTCGCCGAACAGAGACGCAGATTCCTTGGTTATTCCTGCAGGGATACCGTGCAGTACCAGATCCACCAGCTTTTCCCGCATATCGTAATGAGGAAGCAGATCAAAAGAGGAAATGGTCCTTTTCTTGAGAGATTCGAGCAGGCCATTATCCTTTTCGGTAAGGTAATTAAATGAGTGGTGATCAACCATAGCGTCGCTAGCCATTACCGTTGATTAACTCTTCTACCCTGCTCAATTCCTCTCGGGTATCGACCTCCACCGAATCGTGCGCGGTCAGAACAACCTTGATTCGGTAGCCGAATTCAAGGGCGCGGAGCTGCTCGAGCTTTTCGAAATGTTCCCATTCTCCCTCCGGCAACCCCACAAAAGTGAGCAGAAAATTTTTCCGGTATCCATAAACACCCAGATGTTTGTAATAAGTGGGCGTCCCCTGTTCGGGATTTCTCTGAAACGGTATTGCCGACCGGCTAAAGTAAAGGGCGTTGTGATCTCTGTCAAATACGGTTTTTACATGATTGGGATCATTGATTTCTTCTTTTCTAACAATTTTATAAATCAGGGTTGACATGGGTAATTCGGGATCATCAAGCAGGGGGCGGGTCACCTGTTCGATTATTTCCGGCGGAAAGAGCGGCTGGTCGCCCTGGATATTGACCACGATATCATTGTCGGAGACGCCCAGGGTTGCCGCCGCCTCGGCGAGCCGATCAGTGCCCGAAACATGATCGTCTCTTGTCATCACGAATTCGCCGCCAAACGATTCCACGCAGTCGGCTATGCGGCTGTCGTCAGTGGCGACCACCACCTGAGTGAGCAGATTAACCTTCCGAGCCCGCTCAACCACATGCTGAATCATCGGTTTTCCACTGATCAGAGCCAACGGTTTACCAGGAAATCTATTCGATTTATAGCGGGCCGGAATGATGGCTATCACCTGAACATCATTATTTTCCATTGCCTTACTGGATCCTGTAGTTATGCTGCAAGGGCGGGTAGTGGGTGTCACCCTTCTTTTTAAATCATTTTTATATGGATATCAAACCTCAGATCGCCGTCAGAGCCGATATCGCCACACCGGAAACCGCTTCCTATTTATTTGCTTTGGCAGAGCGTCTCAATCTGCCGTTGATCGATGCACCAGACCAGCGCTTCAGCCATGTGCTTACCTATCGGAATTCACGATTGGAATTAGATTCGCAAGAAGGCTCTGCAACAGCCTCGCTTACGGTCGATTTTCTGTCAGGGCCTGCCAACTATCGATTCCGTCACGATCGCCGGATCAATCAGCCGCTGGCCAGGGCAGCAGGAATAAAACGTGGCTATCGGCCAGCGGTGCTGGATGGGACCGCGGGCTTCGGTGAGGACGGTTTCGTGCTCGCCACCCTTGGCTGCCGGGTGATGATGATTGAACGATCGGCGGTAATCTGGGCGCTGCTGGCCGATGGTATCTCCCGGGCCAGGAAAAATGAGGAAGTCCGGCAGATCTTCGATCAGCGTGTGACTCTCAAACTCGCCGACACCATCGATTATCTCAATTTCTCTGAAAGTTCATACGACACCGTCTATCTCGATCCCATGTATCCGTCGCGGCCCAAATCGCCACTCAACAAATTGAAAATGAGATTGCTGCGGGAGCTGGTGGGCGACGATTACGATTGTTCAGAACTGCTCACCGCAGCGCTTGACAAGGCGCGCCGCAGGGTGGCGGTCAAAAGGCCTGCCAAAGCAGGACCGCTGGATCAGAGAACACCATCCTATACGGTCACCGCCAAGAGCAGCCGCTATGATGTGTACCTGACCCCCTATTTATGATAACTGGTCCCGACTTTTATCGTATATGCCCGGTAGAGCTGCTCGAGCAGGATCAGGCGGGTCATGTCATGAGTGAAGGTCATGGCCGACAGCGACAGGACTGTGTCGGCCTTATGCAGTTGCTCATCAGCCAGGCCGAGCGGTCCGCCGATGATAAAGCTGACCGTCTGCACCGCCCTATGCTCAAGCTCCGACAAAAATGAGGAGAATGACTCCGAGCTTAACTGCTTGCCGTGACTGTCCAAGACTATCCTGTAGCTGCCCTGTGTCAGTCGACGATTAAGCAATGAACTCTCATAAGCCCTGATTTCCGAATCGCTCCGGGTCGAAAGCTTTTTAACTTTGATCTCGACAAGTTCTACTGGGATGAATCGTCTCAGGCGCTTCTGATAATCACCGATTCCCTGCTGCAGGTAAGGTTCTTTGGTTTTGTTGAGCAGCAGAATTTCCAGTTTCATGGCTGGCTGCAGTTATTGTGGTTCGCTGCCGATCAGCCGTGCCAATATCTTTCTGAATTCCTGGTAGCTCAACTCCCTGTTGATCCCCGGGCATGATTCGCGAATGATGAGAAAATTATTCTCGTCGTCCAGCAGGGCTGGCACCAGCGGCCATTGGGCACAGCGCCAGGGACGGCCGTGATAGACGGTGCAGCCCTCATCATAAAAAATGCAATGCCCCTGCACGGTTTTCATCTGTATGATAGAGCCGTTCGTTCTCCAGTAAGTGTCGGCAACCTCGCGGGCAGGCAAATCGAGCGCCGCCGCCATCCGCTGCTGATCATTTTCATCAAGCGATACGGTCGTATCGCCGTGGCAGCAGAACCCACATTGGGTACACTGAAAGATTTTTTTTTGATCAGACATAGAACTACTAACCTACCATATGCCTTTATCAGAAGCTGTCGTCTAATGGATCTATGGATCGGTTTGGGGGAAATTGAATTCAGGAATAGCTTCCGAAAAATGGCTAAATGATTTCAAACGACTAGTCTGGCACTTCTTTTAGGCGTAGCCAGCCATATCGCCAAGGGTGGAGATGTCTATACCATAGAGCAGCGCTGCTGTCCGCCACTTTTCCTGGTTTTCGATTTCAAAAATGATTGAATCGTTAGCCGGCAGGCTGAGCCAGCCGTCGGCAAGCAGCTCCGCTTCAAGTTGGCCGGGACCCCAGCCGGCATAGCCGAGAAGGAAGAGATAATCAGCTGGGCCGCTGCCTCTGCTGATATCCTCGAGAATTCTCGATTCACGCGACAGTGCCAGACCTTTGTTGATCTCGAGTTGATGTTCCACCTGATACTCTGAACGATAGAGCACGAAGGCCGATTCGAGTTCGACAGGCCCGCCTATGTAAACCGGCGGCAGCGGGGTATCAGGGACGTCAAGATGCGCGCTTCTGAGGATCTCCTCAAGACTGAAGTAGGGATTTGGTTTGTTGACGGCAACTCCCATGGCACCCTCTTCGCTGTGAGCGCAGATAAGTATAACCTGCTCCTCGAACCTGGGATCAGGCATCTGCGGGGTTGAGATCAGAAACGACCCGGTCAGTGCTTCAATGACGGGAGCCTGGGTGTTGGTCATGATAAGAATCCTTCAAAGTTAGTTGTTGTCCTACCTATAGAGTATCAGGCTGATTGCAGAACCGTCAAGTCAATCCCACGACGACTACACTAAGCAGCATTATCCAGAGCCACAACCACTCACTATGGAGGATAGTGAAACTTTCCCGGTGACTTTTTGCCAACGATCCCCTATATCTTAAAGCTGTTACCTCAAACAGAGACATCATTCGGGTCTGCCGGCGCCAGATCGGTGTGCAGATCCCCATGCTGTCCGGCAACCAATGCTGCAGGGTGCTTTTTGCTGTCCTGCCGATCCCGAGCCGATTATTTCAGAAAAGATGAACAGAATTGCCGACGAAATCCTGAAGAACAACTACTACGATCCCTGCCAGTATCTCGGTGTCCATCAGCGGGCGGACTCTCCCGACATCATTCAGGTCCGTACCCTGCAGCCTCACGCCTCCGCGGTCTCAATGCTCAGCTCCGGCAAAGAGTGGGAGATGGTGCGCAGCCACCCTGAAGGCATCTACGAATGTGAACTGCAGCGCGCTGAACTGGAATACCCTGATCTCGACCCCTACGACTATCGGTATAAAATCACCTACCGGTCCGGCGATGTGCACCTGATCAACGATCCCTACCGTTTTCCCATCCTGCTCGATGAAACGGATCGTTACCTGTTCAACTCAGGTACCAACTACTCCCTTTACAATTTGTTTGGCGCCCAGATCGGTCTGCACTGCAAGGTGAGCGGCACCCTCTTCAGGGTATGGGCTCCGAATGCACGGGCCGTTGCCGTGATAGGTCATTTCAATGGCTGGGACAGTCGCGTACACCAAATGCGGGTTCTGGGCAGCTCCGGCATCTGGGAGCTCTTCATTCCTGGCCTCGTTGAAGACGAGTTGTATCGATTCATGCTCAGATCGGCAGACGGAGAGTTGCTGGAAAAGTCTGATCCTTTTCAGTTTTTTGCCGAAAACAGACCCCGGACCGCTTCGGTGATCAGGAATCTGCAGCGCTATCAGTGGCAGGATCAACAATGGCAGGAACAAAAGCAAACGATCCCGCCCTACGATAAACCGATTTCCATCTACGAGGTGCATCCCGGATCGTGGCGGCGCGACCCTGACGATACCGAGCGCTTTCTGACCTTTCGGGAACTCGCCGATCAACTCGTTCCCTATGTCAAGGAAATGGGGTTCACCCATATAGAACTCATGCCGGTCATGGAACATCCACTGGATGAGTCATGGGGGTATCAGGTTACCGGCTCATTCAGCGTGACGAGCAGATACGGGGTCCCCGACGATTTCATGTATTTTGTCGATTATTGTCACCAGCATGGAATTGGCGTCATCCTGGACTGGGTCCCGGCCCATTTCCCCAAGGATATGCACAGCCTTGCCCGGTTTGACGGAACTGCGCTTTACGAACACGAGGATCCCCGCAAGGGAGCCCATCCCGAATGGGGCACCCTGATCTACAATTACGGACGCCAGGAGGTGAGCAATTTCCTCATCGCCAGTGCCCTGTTCTGGCTCGATAAGTACCATATAGACGGCCTGCGGGTGGATGCAGTTGCGTCGATGCTCTATCTCGATTACGCCCGCCAGGAGGGTGAGTGGATACCGAACTGCTATGGAGGTAGAGAGAATCTTGAAGCTATCGAGTTTATCAAGCATATGAACTCGGTGATCTATGAAAAATATCCGGGAACGCTGATGATCGCCGAGGAATCTACAAGTTTTTATGGAGTATCGAAACCTGCCGACCAGGGTGGGCTGGGATTCGGTTTCAAATGGAATATGGGCTGGATGAACGATATTCTCGGTTATTTTGCCAAAGACCCGTTTTACCGTAAATATCACCACAACGCCCTGACCTTTTCAATGATGTATGCCCTGTCGGAAAATTTCATTTTACCGCTGTCGCACGACGAAGTGGTGCACGGTAAAGGCTCACTTATTGAGAAAATGACCGGCGACGACTGGCAGAAATTTGCCAACCTCCGGCTGCTGCTGCTCTATCTCTATCTTCACCCGGGTAAAAAGCTCCTCTTCATGGGAGGTGAATTCGGCCAGCGATCTGAGTGGTACTGCAAGCAGAGTCTGGACTGGCATCTGCTCGATATGGGGCCCTATCACCGTCAGACCCAGGAATTCGTGCGCCATCTCAATGGCTTTTACACGCACCACCCTTCTTTGTGGCAGCTTGACTATGATCATCGCGGCTTTTCCTGGCTGGACATCGAGGACCAGGATAACTCGATTATTTCATTCTTAAGGACAGCAGAGGACCCCGCCGACTATCTTGTGTGCCTGCTCAACTTTACTCCCCAAACTTTGGAAGGGTACAAAATCGGCGTACCCGCTCTGGGAGAATATGAGCTGGTACTCTGCTCGGATGCGCCCGAGTTTGGCGGCAGCGGTGCCTGCCCCGACCTTCGTTTCGAGGCCATTACCGAACCTTTTGCAAGGGCGCCCTACCATTGCGTGATCAGGGTGCCGCCGCTGGCGGGCCTGGTTTTGAGACCGGTAAGCGAGGAGAGTTAACTATGACTGGAACAAGTCCCCTGAGCAGAGATAAATTAAAAAAGGCGCTACACTACTTTTCGGAACTGGTTGCCGCGCATCCGGAAAAAAGTCGCCTTGAACTGCTGCAGAAAGTTCAACTCCAGTTCGACCTTTCTCCGGCCGACTGCGAATTTCTTAATAAGCATCTGGGAAAAGAAGCCCCTGAATCCGGCATCGGGACGTGAGTTGACCGCACATATGAGCTAAAAAATTGTCTCTGGGGAATCCTATGGACGCCTATCAACAGGTACTGGCAACCATCTCCCTGACCATGGGAGCCGCATGGGCCAGTGGCATTAACCTCTACGCCACCATTGCAGTGCTTGGGATTTTGGGGGCCACCGGCAATGTGGAACTTCCCTCCCAGCTGCTTGTGCTGCAGTCGCCCCTGGTGATCGGCTGCGCCACCCTCATGTATCTGGTCGAATTTTTTGCCGATAAGACGCCGGGAGTCGATACCGGCTGGGATACGATCCATACTTTCATACGAATACCGGCCGGCGTCATCCTTGCCGCCTCGGTCGTCGGGGATGTCTCCCCTGCGCTCGTTGTTGCCGCGGGGATTTTAGGCGGAGCGCTGTCCGCCACCAGCCACCTTGTCAAAGCCGGCTCACGGGTTATGATCAATACTTCACCGGAGCCGTTCAGTAACTGGACCGCCTCGCTCTTTGAGGATTTCCTGGTTATCGGCGGCCTGTTCGCCGCTCTGCACTACCCCTTGCTCTTTCTGCTTTTCTTGGTGGCCTTTTTACTGCTGGCCGTCTGGCTTATTCCGCGCCTCTGGAGGGCGATCCGTTTTCTCTGGCGTAAGATGCGCTCGGTTTTCAGCTCGGAAGCGCAGAGTTACTCCTTTGAAGAGCAGCCGAAGAGCGCGAATCAAACTCCGGATAAATAGGTATTTTGACCGTCACCGTGGTACCTTCCTGGGGCCTGCTTTGCAGCGCTATCGTACCGTTATGGTCCTGGACAATTCTGGCGGACATGGCCAGCCCCAGGCCTGTTCCATCATGTTTGGTGGTGAAATAGGGTTCGAACACCTTGTCTGCCTGTTCTGCTGGTATCCCGCAGCCGCTGTCAGTTATACCTATGGTTACTTCGCGATCGGAGCAGCGGGATGATATAGTCAGCCTGCCCCCCTCCTCCATCGCCTGTATTCCATTTAAAAAAAGGTTTAGAAATACCTGAGTCAATTTGTCCTTGTCTCCCTCCATGATCACCGCTCCGCAGCCGTAAGTTTCGTGCACCTCTATATTCTGAGTTTCTGTATCGGTGCGTACCAACATTACCGCTCTGGCCAGCAATTCGTCTATCTGGAAGGTCGTTTTGGTCAATAATCCAGGCCTGGCATAGTCAAGAAGCTCCGATATGGAACGATCGAGGCGCTCAACCTGCTCGACCATCAGATCGGCGGTCTGCTGAGCAGAGCGGTCTTCCTTGAATCTGGACTTGAGCAGAAGGGCCAATCCTTTCACCGAACTTAATGGGTTGCGAAGTTCGTGGGCCACTCCGGCGGCCATTCTACCCACCACCGCATCACGTTCAGCTTTCTGCAACTGGTCCTCCAGGTCACGAAGCTGGCTCAAGTCTTGAACCAAAATCATGAAGCCCCCAGCTTGCTCTGCTTGGTCGGCAATCTTCACTCTGGTAAAAAGCAGGTTTTTCTCTATTCCCGCCTCCACCACAGGCCCAACTTCCCAGCGCTGGATTGTTTCGAGCTGCTGGTGCTCGAGCCCGTTAATCATCTTTTGGTCAAGCACTCGGTTAAGCTCCAGCCCGATGCACGAATCTGCATCCAGGTTGAGCATCAGAGCGGCGCTTGGATTACAGATCCTGATATGTCCCTCCTCAGAGGTGGCGATGAGGCCAAGCGGCAGCGAGGATACCAGAGTGTCGGTGAACGTGCGTATACTCCTTAGACGCTTCTGAGATCCTTTGTAAGTCTGAATGAGAACGAGAGAGAGCAGACCTCCCCCTCCCACCAGCAAGAGGATGAGGGAAAGTATGACAATCTGGATAATCTGTTTCTTTATGGCTTGCTGATACCCCTCAAGGCTGAGTTCGACAACCAGGCTCAGCGGTGTTTCAGCGATTGCCCGCATTCTCTCGAGGTGATCTGGAAGGGGGGACAGTTCAGGCCGCATTCTGCCCATTCTCCGGCGATTGAATTGATCTGGGCCAGCCATGCCGCCGGCCGGCATAAACCCCACCGCCATCAGGAACACCGGCTCTTCCCTGCCGGGCTGTCTGACAATGGCGCTTATCTTTCTCTGGTTGTCGCTTTGTTGCCGCTCGAGCAGCAGACGAGTCTGATCATCAATTCGCTTGCCGATCTGCTCATTATCCGAGTGGGTCCTCACAATACCATCCTGATCGACCAGGTACAGGCCGAGCAAACCAGGGTGTTCCGCACTGTTGTCGATGGTCTGGGAAACAAACTCAAGCCAGTTTTCATTGTTCAGATCGCCGCGCATGAATCCCCGCCGCAGGGCACTGCGCGATCCGGCGGCAACCAGATTTAAAATGGCCGTCGCCTCCTGTTTAAGAATCAGTTCGTTTAATTTTTTTTCGCGCTGATAGTTATTGACTGCGAAAACTGCAATAATAACCGCCAGCAATCCGCACGCTGCCAGAAATATCAACGGGGAGGCGTAAAATATTGATACGCCCTTTGGGCTCCTCTTAGCGTGTGCCATCTTCTGCCAGAATTTTTTCAAGAATTACTTTGGAAATCAAATAGGTGGGTACCACCCCTTCTGCTCCCATGGGGCCCGAGGCGAGGGTCTGGCCGCTGATCAGCGGATTATCCGAAGCGTAGTAGGCATAACGGACCTTCATGTTTTTTTCTATGTGCCCCTGAATTATTGCCGCGCTGATAGCCCTCTGGTAATGAGCTCCCTCCATCTCCAGTCCAACAGCCTTCCAGGAAGAATTGTGGAAGCGCTCCAAGACATCACGATTTTGCAGTGATGTGCCTAACACCGTCAACATGGGGCCGCTGAAGACCTTCACCAGGTCGCCAAAATCAGAAGCAGACAAGTCGTTGTCGACGATGTAGTTATGCGGTGTTCCCTCCATGACATGGGCAGTAGCCAGCATGATATCGCCCTTGCTGCCGGGGAGAATCCCCGCTTTTCCCATAATTGATATGGATTCTATCTTTAATGATATCTGGATGTCGGATACGGTGGTAGGGCTCAACAGCTCATCCATGATTTCATACGCCTGGGTACCGAATGCGTAGTCGATAACGACGATCACTGGCTTTCGCCTGCCAATCAAGTCGAGGTCGACAGCCAAGGACTGGTGAAAACATGCTTCGTCAAGTGCGGTCGTATCGATGATCTGGACGTCGATGTTGGAACCCGAACTGTCATGATGATCGATAAATCCATACGCTGCCGCATACCCTGACACGTCGATATCCTGGTCCCTGATGAGATGAACCATGTCATAGAGGTTCTTCGGAACGGCCTGTCCGGAGTTTTGCACGGCGCCCCGTCCGTACAATATGTTTCTGATCGAGTGTAAGTTGGCGCTTATAATGTGGATTGGTCGCTTCTGCAGACCGCTTTCCACGATTCTAGCAACCACCTCTTCAGCCCAGGCCGCAGCATACTGGTGGTGCCCGAGCACCTCCTGCAGCGACGGGGTAAAAGAAATGTGCAGAGGCTCCTCAATCCCATCTTCTTCATCTACCACCCGCTGCCCGAGAGCCAGGACAATTTTGAACAGACCGCTATTGTATCCAGCCACACAGTTCTGCTGCAGATACTCATACGTCTTTCTGGTTTCCTGGTAGGTTCGACCGAGAATGATCGAGAGATTCCAGAGTGAGGTGTCTAGTTCCTCATCCTGGAGCTCACCATCCCGCTGTGCTATCTGTTCGAGTTGCTGCCACTCCTTGGTGACCTGATTCGCTAAGCGCATCTGCCGGCCGATCTTCTTGGCTTCAATATTGAGAAAGGTAAGATGGGCTATGATATCATATATTTCGGTGGTTCCTCGAGTGACGACAAAACACATTTCTTTAGCGGAAACAAGGTAAGATAGTCTTCTACGTTTCAGCGGGGAAATCTCTTTGAAAGAGGTGGAATCCAGATCCTCGCGTGCCGTCAGAACGATCTTGGTACTCGACTCGACCCCCCGGGGCAGACGGTCGATGACATATTCCAGACCTTTGAGTTCGACAATTCTGTCATTACTCATGGAGCCGTAAATCTCCGGGTTGAACTGACGCATGGCATTTTCAAGCTTAAAACCAGCGGTTTCTGATGGATGGTACGACCCGGTGAGAATAAGTGCATCAACAAGTGTCTTGAAACTTGCAATAGCCGTGCGGGCCTTCTGCGATTTTGATAGTTCTTCCATTGCTGCTTCTCAACATAAGTGGTTAAGGGGTTACTTTTCTGCACCCTCCAGATAACCTTGAACCCAGCCGGTCGTCACCTAATTTTTATCCCGACCGCCTTAAAAAAAGTGTAGCAGAAGGTTCCCTCGGGTCCAACCGCCCGATCAAAATCGACCATTGCCTGCTGCCATTGTTTTTCAGAGATACAGCCGTTTTCAATGGCCTCATCTTTGATCCCGGCCACCATGGCAACGAAGGTTTTTTTTGAGAAACCGCTTACCACCTCAGGTCTGGAATTGTCGGCATACACGGTTCGGGGGCTGACCCTTACCGATTCGAAATCGGCAGAGGATAGCAACGGGAACAACCTCCTGCCGATCAGCGCGTCACCACCCTTCTGTCGCTGCAATCGCACAAGACTATCGACTGCCGCAGTAATATGGTCTGAGGAAGGGTGGCAAAAAAAGGAGCCGTGGTCCCCTTCAATCACCGTGATCGTGCCCCCGGGTTTAAGCACTCTTCTCAACTTCATAAGGGCCAGCCTGGGGTCCGCAAGATGTTCGAGCACAAAGCAGCAGAAAAGGTGGTCAAAATAATTATCAGGGTAGCTCAGATCATAGATATCCTGCTGTTCCATTTCCACATTCGTGTAACCATGGGCGGCGACTGCCGCGGCAGCCTCTTTCAGTGAATCCCCTGAAAGATCCACTGAAACGAAATGAGAGGTCGGGTTGTTGTCCGCCAGAATTAAGGTTTGCGCGCCGGTCCCGCAGCCGGCTTCGAGCACCGTCGAGCCCTCGGGAAAAATTACATCGCCATGGAGCAGCCGGCGCAGCACCTGCGCCTGGTCGTCAAGTCGTGCGCTTTCATATTCAGAATATCCATGCACATAGTCGTTCATAAGTTCTCCGTTTTTTTCTGCAGAATGACGGCTGTCAACGATGAAAGCCGTGCCCAAAATTGCGATATGCGCCCGGCGTGACCTCTTTTATCGATTCTAACATCCTGGTAACATGGCTCTGGTCAGGAAAACTTTCTCGATAGGCGATCTCCGACAGGTCAATCCCAATTTTAAGCGTCCTCTCGCTCCTTTGAATCCTGACCTGGTTAAGACATTTATGGGGGTCAAACCTGTACTTTTCTTGAGTTTCGATGAGTCGAGCATTTTCATCCGAACCTGAGTTTCGTCTTTCAGCGGGCTTTACCACGATCTTTTTTACCCGCTACGACCTGAAGAATAAGGCCGGCAACGATTAAAACGAGGCCGACTACCGAGGATATCATGATTTCCTCGCCAACAATGAAATGTATAAGAAACAAGGAGAGGAAAGGTGAAATAAAAATCAGATTGGCTATACGGGCTGTGGAGGTGGTCAGTTTCATGGCCATCAGCCAGCAGATGAAGGCAATTCCCATCTCGAAGGTGCCGACATACGCTGCTCCGAGCAGGCCCACTCCGGCGATTGTCCTGAAGCCGTCTGTGAGCAGGAGGTAGACACCGATACACGGCAGGGAGCATAAAAAATTGAGAAACAGCCCGAGCACCGGGTCACGGCGGTCCCTGGTATTGGCTATCCAGTAAAGTGCCCAGATGACCGTCGATGCCAGAGCCAGGGCAACCCCAAAAGGATTTTCAAACTTGAGGGCGAGGACATCGCCCTGGGTGGAGATAACCAAAACCCCCAGATAGCTGACCAGTACCGCGGCTATCTCCAGTAGTTTGAGACGATGTCCAAGCAGCGGTACGGACAACAATGACAAGGTTATGGCCCAGGTATAGTTGAGCGGCTGAGCCTGTTGGGCCGGCAACAGGTCGTAAGCTTTGAGAAGTATAAGATAGTAGAGAAAAGGTGAGAGCAGCCCAAACAGCAGCGAAGTCTTCCATACGGACCTGTCGGCCGTTACCAGCAATGCCAGTTTTCCCTGCAGTACAAGGGCTGTAAAGAGCACCACACAGGAAACGCAGGACGCATAAAAAAGCAGTTCTACCGGGGTGAGAAAACGCAGGCTAATTTTAAAAGCGGAAGCAACGGTGGACCAGAGAAAAACTGAAACAAGTGCAAAAATATAAGCTTTGGTCTGATTGGTCATGCTGCCCAAACCTGAATGTGCATTAGTTTCACCTCCCCCCTAGACGCCAAGATAACGGGATTTTATTTCCGTGGCGTCTTTGAGCGAAACCGTAGATCCGGTCCAGACGATACGCCCCTTCTCCATGATATAGTGATTATCGGCAATGGTGAAAAGCGACTCGAGATGTTTGTCGATGACCAGGATGGCCAATCCTTTTTCTTTAAGGATAGCAAGGCCTCGCCATATCTCCTCCCTGATCAGCGGGGCAAGCCCTTCAGTGGCTTCGTCGAGGATGAGCAGTGCAGGGTTGATCATCAGCGCCCGGCCCACTGCAAGCATCTGCTGTTCTCCGCCTGAAAGCTGGTTGCCGAAATGATTCAAACGATCTTTGAGACGCGGAAAAATCACCATGATATCATCCAGGCAATAGGGCTCAGGATGATTGCGGTAATTGGCTGCGGTGGCAACGATATTTTCTTTTACCGTGAGGTTGGGAAAAATCTGTCTGCCCTCGGGTACCAGACCAATGCCGGACCTGGCGATCTCGTAGCTCGGGCGTCCGTCAATGCGTGTGCCACCAAATTCCATGCTGCCGCCGTCAATGTCGACCAGCCCCATGATGGCTTTGACGGTGGTACTTTTGCCCATGCCGTTTCTGCCCAGCAGAGTTACCACCTCGTCCCGACGCACCGTCATAGATACGCCGAACAGGGCCTGGCTGGAACCATAGAAAGCGGTAATATCTTTGAGCTGCAGCATCACTGTTCACCCAGATAGGCCATTTGCACTTCGGGATTAGTGCGAATCTGCTCTGGGCTGCCGCTTGCTATACAATGCCCATACACTATGACGCTGATCCGGTCTGCCAGGGAAAACACCACATCCATGTCGTGCTCGACCAGAAGAATCGTTGTCTGCCCTTTAAGGCCTAAAATCAACTTCTTGAGTTCCACCGTTCCGCCGGCCCCCTGGCCGGCCATAGGCTCATCGAGCAACAGCAGCTGCGGTTTGCCGACCAGGGCCATGCCCACTTCCAATTGCCGCTTTTCCCCGTGGGACAGGTTCCCGGCCAACTGCTCCTCTCTGTCGCTCAAATCGACCCTGGCCAGGGCGCCGGCCAATTCTCGTTTAACTACTCCCACGGTCATGGCGTTTCTCCAGAAACGAAAGTTATGTCCCTCTCCTGCCAGAATCGCCAAGGCCATATTCTCGGAGACACTCAAGCTTTCGAAGATCGAGGTAATCTGAAACGATCTACCAAGTCCGGCGCTGACTCTTTGGTGAACTGGCAGTTTGTTTATTTTTTTGGCGTTCAGAAATATGGTCCCGGAATCGGCCTGCAATTCCCCGCTGAGCAGATTGAGCACCGTGGTTTTACCTGCTCCGTTGGGCCCAATCAGGGCATGAATGTGACCTCTCTGGACAGCAAAGCTTAGATCCCTGCTGGCCTCCACCGCACCGAAGGATTTGCAGAGATTCTTGACCTGTAAAATATAGTCAGCCACCGTTAATCCCTGTGCGTGAGAAGACCGAACAAGCCCCGTTTGGCAAAAAGGACGACGACTATCAGTATCGGTCCTAGATAGACCATCCAGTGTTCGGTGTACATGGCAAGCGTCTCCTCGAGCAGCAGATAAACAGCGGCTCCGAGTACCGGCCCGAAAAGTGAACCAAGGCCGCCAAGCAGCACCATTACCATCAATTCACCCGACATGGTCCAGTGCAGCAACCCGGGGCTAACATATTCTGTCTGGTTGGCAAGCAAGGCACCAGCCAGCCCCGCTCCCGCACCGCCGATGATGAAGCAGATCAGTTTGTAGCGTCTGCCGTGAATCCCCAAGGCATGAATCCTCCGACTGCTGCTCGCTGCACCTCTCAGTACCAGGCCGAACCTGGATTTCACCAGCCTGTCGGAGATCAACAAAAACAGAGAGAGAAAAAAGAGGCAGACAAAATAAAAGTGAACGTCATTGGCAAGATCCATTCCCACAAGTTGATTTCTTGAATAGAGAGAGAGTCCATCATCACCTCCGTATTTTTCCAGACCGACCGCGAAATAATAGAGCATCTGGGCAAAGGCCAGGGTGATCATGATGAAATGCATACCGCTGGTTCGCAAGCTCAGGCTACCGATAAGAAAAGCGAAAGCTGCTGCAACGATAACCGCCAGCGGCCAGACCAGCAGCGCATTTTCACTGCCGGGAATGATTCCGGCTAGGGGTTCGGCCTCGAAGCTGTGCTGAAAAAAAATGGCCGTGACGTAACCGCCAATCCCCACAAAGGCTGCATGTCCAAGGCTGATAAGTCCCCCATAACCGATCAGCAGGTCCAGGCTTACGGCAGCCAGAGAATAGATCAAAATTCTGGTAAAGAGCGAGACCAGATACTGCTCTCCGAAATAGTGTGCTGCCCAGGGCAATAGACAGAAGAACAGTCCACCTCCTGCAATAAGCACCGTTTTTCGAACACCGCCGGCCATCAGCAGATCAGTGGTGGGAGGGAAAGAGCCCGCGCGGCTTCCAGATAAGCACGGCGGCCATTACTATGTAGATTGACATCGAAGCCAGCGAGGCTCCGACACTATCAGCATATGAAGAGGACAGAAAGGTCCTGAACAGGGTCGGCAGGAAAGCTCGGCCCAGGGTATCGACCAGGCCTACCAGCAAGGCTCCGACCACCGCTCCGCGTACAGAACCGATGCCGCCGATGACGATCACCACAAAAGTAAGGATCAAAATCGACTCCCCCATGCCGGACTCGACTGCGAAGATCGGTCCGGCCATCACCCCGGCAAGACCGGCGAGCAAAGTACCCAGACCGAATACAAGCGTATAGAGAAGCTTGATATTGACCCCGAGTGCTGACACCATATCTCGATTTGAGGCGCCGGCCCTGATCTGCATGCCCAGCCTGGTGCGGGAAAACAGATACCAGAGCAGCAGCGCCACGACCGCTCCGACCACAATGACGGCCAGACGATAGACGGGATAGATCAGACCCGGCAGCAATTCTATATTGCCTTTGAGCCAGGTGGGTATATCCATGAACAGGGGCTGTTTTCCCCAGATGATCCTCGTCATTTCGTTGAAGAAAAAAATCAGCCCGAAGGTAGCCAGTACCTGGTCCAGATGGTCCCGCTTGTAGAGCTGTCTGAGCACCAGAATTTCAACGGCCATTCCCGCCACTCCGGCGGCACCAAGGGCTCCTGCCAGAGCGAGGATGAAGGAACCCGTGGCGGCAGCCACAGTTGCACCCACGTAGGCCCCAATCATGTAGAATGAACCATGGGCAAGGTTTATTACCTGCATGATGCCGAATACCAGGGTGAGCCCGGCCGACATCAGGAACAGGGTAATGCCTAACTGGAGTCCGTTGAGCAGTTGTTCGACAAGTAGTATCATCGTCCGCGACCTGCGAGGGGCTGGCTCAACTCAGGCCAGTCCCTCGCCTGTGGCTACATCTCGCACTCTGCTGCATACGCATCAACGTGATTCTCAAATACCTTTTGAATGGTGCGATTGGTATACTGACCATCGTCGGTTTTGATGACCTCACGAATATAGAGATCCTGGACGGGATGCTGATTGGTTCCAAAGGAAAACTTGCCGCGCACAGAATCGAATTCGGCCTTTTTCAAGGCCTGTTTGACAGCCCCCAGATCATCGACATTTCCCTGCACCGCTTTGAGTGCGCTGCCGATCAGCCGAGCGGTGTCGTAGCCCTGACTTGCATAAAGAGTAGGGGTACGACCATATTTTTCAATGTAGGCCGCAACGAACTGTTTATTTGCGGGATTGTCGAGGTCATGGGTCCACTGGCTGCCGTTTTTCACCCCAAGGGCAACCGGACCGACAGCTTTGAGCAGCCGTTCGTCAAAGGAAAAGGCAGGGCCATAAAGGGGAATCTCTTCGGAGAGACCGGCCTGGGCGTACTGTTTGATGAAACTCACCCCCATGCCACCGGGCAGAAAAAAGAACACCGCATCGGGCTTGGCGGCACGTATGGCCGCTATTTCGGCCGCATAATCAGACTGACCGAGTTGGGTGTAGACTTCAGCGCTGATATCCTTTTTGAAATAGCGCTTGAAACCTGCCAGATGATCCTTGCCGGCTGGGTAGTTGGGGGCGATCAGGTAGACACTCTGGTGCTCTGAATCGTTGACGAATTGTCCAACCACCTCATCGATATTGTCATTCTGGTAAGAAACACTGAAATAGTTTTCGTTGCAGCCTTTACCTGCCAGTTTTGACGGACCCGCATTGGCACTGAGGTACACAACACCGTCCCGCACCACCTTGGGCACCACGGCAATGGCAACATTGGAAAAAACGATGCCAGTCATGATCTTGACCCCGTCCTTTTTCATGTAGCGTTCGGCGATCTGCTTGGCTTTCTCGGGTTTTCTGCCGTCGTCCTCGACCAGCAGTTCAACATCGATGCCGCCAAGCTTACCCCCCTCCTGGTCGATCGCCAGTTGGAAGCCGTCTCGAATATCCTCACCAAGGTACGCGGCTTTGGTTGACAGAGTGGTGATCATCCCGATCTTAACTGGTTCGGCTGCTGCACTCTGCAGGCTGAAGACGAACGCTGCCGCTGTGAGTAGCATTAGTAATCGTTTCATAAAATACTCCCTTTCCCTTGTTTATCGGTTGCAATCCGCTGAGTGATCCGGCGGATCGATGGCGTGATTAGAACGGAATCTTCTGAAACTGCAGTGGATTACTGCATCCGGACTAAATGGACCATTAACACTAGAAAATGACCGGAAATCTTGCAAGCAAAAAGTAAGTCAGCCTGGCACGCACGCTCATGGTGTACCTTGCATCAATGATTAATTTCTATTAGAAATGGGGGCCTGATCAGCCAACGCTTATAAAGGTAGCTCCGACTTGAAACAGCGAACAAGAGGACAGCAGATGACAACTAACGGATCCAGGGCGATCCTCGCCCCGGTATCGATTCCCACCGTTTCAGTTCCAGGCCATCCGGAATGGCCGCAGCTGTCCGCCCAGGAAGAAGCCGATCTAAAAGAAAAGATTAAAGGGCTGCTGAAGAAGATGAACGGAGTCCTTGTAGCCCATTACTACACCGACGGCAAGCTCCAGGATCTGGCAGAAGAGACAGGGGGGTGCGTGGCAGACTCGCTGGAGATGGCCCGGTTTGGTACCGAGCATCCAGCCAGCACCCTAGTGGTCGCCGGCGTAAAATTCATGGGGGAAACCGCCAAAATACTCAATAACGAAAAGCGGGTGTTGATGCCCGATCTCGGTGCCACCTGTTCTCTTGACGAAGGCTGCCCGATAGATGAATTCTCACGCTTTTGTGACCAGTACCCGGATCACACCGTGGTTGTCTACGCCAATACCAGCGCCGAGGTCAAGGCCCGTTCAGACTGGGTGGTGACTTCGGGGATCGCTCTGCCGATCATCACGCATCTAACCGAACAGGGTAAAAAGATCATCTGGGCTCCGGACAAACACCTGGGTAATTATGTGCAGCGGGAAACCGGTGCCGAAATGATATTCTGGCCCGGTTCATGTATCGTCCATGAAGAATTTCGCTCGGTGGCCCTGAGCCGCTTTCGCAGACTGCATCCCGAAGCGGCGGTATTGGTGCATCCAGAATCGCCCCAGTCGGTTATCGAACAGGCCGATGTGGTGGGCTCTACTACGGCACTAATACACGCCGTCGTCAACCGTGAGGAGACTTCCTTCATCGTTGCCACCGATAAAGGCATATTCAACAAGATGAGAAAGCTCGCTCCTGAAAAAACTTTGCTGGAGGCGCCAACCGAAGGCGAAGGTGCGACCTGTCAGAGCTGCGCCCGCTGTCCCTGGATGGGCATGAACTCACTGCAGAACCTCTTGCTGACGCTCCAGGAGGGAAAAAACGAAATCCAGGTATCCGAAGAGCTCGCCAGGCGCGCCAGGATCCCCATCCAACGAATGCTCGACTTCGCCCGCACGATGAAGCCCTGAGATTTTACTCACCCGCTTTGTCGCTCGAACTCCCGCTCGTTAGTGCTCTTTCCCACTCGAAGGTGATCGATTGACACCATGTTTTCTGCCATCATTGGTATGTGGCTTCAGTTAATCAGCCAGTTCCGGTAGTCATCACCCAGACTTTTCCAACTGTAAGGCTCAGTCATATTCTTCGATCGGTCTGCCGACAGCCTCTCTTCTGCCTTGATAACTCTTAACAAATGCTCGTCAAGGTGCCCCGTCTCGTATAAATAACGTTTTTCAAACAATTCCGGATAGGAGAGACGATTCGGCAGTACCGGAACACAACCCGCCCGCACCGCTTCGATAACGGAGATGCCGAAAAATTCGTGATGGGCGGTGGAAACAACGATATCTCCGGAGGACAGATGGCGAAAATAGTTTTCCATCTCCTCAACATGGCCCCACTGAACAATTTTTCCAGACAGTCGTCTCCGGGCCTCGCCAAAACACGCAGGCGTGTTTTGGAACTGCTGCCCCATTACGCAGAGCCTGAAATCGACTCCATTTTCTTGCAATCTATAGAGTGCGTCAAAAAATTCTTCCGGATTTTTGTCATGCTCCCAGCGATGATTCCAGACAATGGTTTTGATTCTACCCATAGTGGGCCGCCGCTCGCCCCCATCGAGCAGACTGAAATCTAGCCCCGGATAAAGAACGATGCTCTTGTCGCGCAGTTCTTCAACCCTGGTGCTGAGGTCCATGTCGGTCGCCTTGAGAAGATAAGTGCTGCAATGATGGAGAAAGGAAGTGCGGTTGAACTCCGAGTTGAAGGCGATCGAATCGGAGACCAGTGCGGTGGTAAAATTAATCGAAGTGAACTGATGGGTGGTGTGCTTTCGGAGCACCCCCGGATAACAAAACTGATTCTCATGGAAGTAGGTGAGATACCTGCATTCGCGGTTCCACCCCTGGAGACACGAGGTCATGGCCTTGAAAACGGCGACATCGAGAAAGCTCGAAAACAATACGACATCAAAAGTGCGCCCGGCAACCGGCAGGTTTGAGAGCTGCGTGATAAACCAGGGAGCCGCCAGCTGCATGCGCATTTTCCACTTTCGAGCCGGCAGAGACAGCAAGGTAAAAGTACCCTCAAGGTTGCTCATCAAACCGTCAAGGAACCGTTTATGCGACCCGCCATGATACGGCTCGATGAGCAGAATTCTCTTCTTTGCCATTGCTGACTCGAATTTGTGCTATTCTACACCCCATTGGAATTGCTGAGGATTTGATAAACTATGGCCTGGCGGGTTTGAGCATTTTGTTGGTGACAACGTGGTCCCAAATGAGATCAGCCGTCTTGATTTTGCTGGTATGGAGCAGTTTTTTCACGCCCGAAGAGTCGATCAGGGTGATCTGATTGTTGTCAACTTCAAAACCGCAAGTGGAGGAGGAAATATCGTTGACGGCAATCAGGTCAAGTCCTTTGCCCAGTAACTTTTTACGTCCTTCTTCCTCGATATTGGAACTTTCGGCAGCGAAACCAATCAGCAGTTGCCGGTCATGGTCACGGAGCGCACCGAGTTCTTTGAGAATATCGGGATTCTGCTCCAGCTCCATGACCAGAGACGAGCGGTCCTTTTTGATTTTCTGGTCAGATTGGGTTGCACATCTGAAATCGCTCACTGCAGCTGCTTTTACAATGACAGATTTGTCCTGATACCGTGCCATGACCTCCTGATGCATATCCATGGCGGTTGTCACCTTGATCAACTCGACACCGGCCGGGGGCTGTTGGGTTGTAGGACCGCTGATCAGAGTCACCTCTGCTCCTCTTCTGAAGGCCGTACGAGCCAGGGCATATCCCATCTTGCCGGAGGAGCGGTTGCTGAGAAAGCGCACCGGATCAGAAGGCTCCCTGGTCGGTCCCGCGGTGACCAGCACCCTCTGCCCGTCGAGGTCCTTGGCGGAGATTTCGCGTAATACATACTCAGCCACCTTTTCCCACTCGGGCAGTCTGCCGCTGCCTTCTTCCCCGCAGGCCATGAGCCCGCTTTCGGGCTCTATTACCAGGTAACCAAAATCCTTGAGGATTTTCATATTTCTGGCGGTAGCTGGATGACCATACATCTGCACGTTCATGGCCGGGCATATGATCACCGGGATACGGGCGGCCAGCACGGTGGTGCTCAACAGATCGTCGGCCAGGCCGTAAGCCAGTCGCGCAATGGTATGGGCGGTGGCCGGCGCGATCAGAATACAATCAGCTTCTCTGCTGAGACCAATGTGGGAGATGGTGCCCTCCTGCTCGGCACTGAACATGTCTTCATACACCGGTCGTCCCGATAGGGAACCAAAGGTGAGCGGGGAAACGAACTTTGTGGCCGCCACGGTCATGACCACGTCAACCAGCGCCTCTTCCTTGGCCAAAGCGCTCACCCAGCCGGCCACCTTGAAGGCAGCAATCGAGCCAGTAACGCCCACGACGATCCTTTTTCCCGCAAATGAATGGGTCATGTCCGGTGAGTCAGGGCCTGGCGGCTCGCTGAAGCCTAGGTTTAATCACGGCTGCCGCCGAAAAACCTGAGCAGCATGAGAAACAGGTTGATGAAATCGAGGTAGAGGGCAAGTGCTCCCATAATCGACCCCTTGGTGATGGCCTCCCGCCCCTGGGCCATGATACCTTCCTCGCCCATCCGTTTTATCTTCTGCACATCATAGGCGGTCAGGCCGGTGAATATGAACACGCCGATCAATGAGGTAACCCAGTATACCCCCGGGCTTTTCAGGAAAATATTAACGATTGTGGCAATAATCAGGCCAATGAGCCCCATGAACAGAAATGATCCCCAACCGGACAAATCACGCTTGGTCACCAGTCCGTACACCGCCATGGCTCCGAACATGCCTGCCGTGATCACGAAGGTGGAGGCGATTGAAGTATTCGTGTATCTGAGAAAAATAGTAGAAAAGAAAAGCCCGTTGAGGGCAGAATAGCCAACGAACAGGGCCGAGGCGGTCGAGGCCTGAATCTTGTCGATGCGGGCCGAGAGGAAGAACACCAACCCCAGGGTTCCAAGGGCGATGATCAGAAAAAACGGTGAGTTGATGATTCGCACGGCAAGTCCGCTGGCCGCCGTGCCGTAGGCTACCAGCCCGGTAATTCCAAGACCTGCAGCCATCCAGTTGAATACTTTGGCAAGGAAAATTGAAGCGGCGTCCTGCTTCGCCTGGGTAATGGTAAGTGATTGGGTTTCTGTCTGCATGTGACTCTCCATCTTGATCTATTTAGTTGCCATTCGGAAACGGCGTTTTTGTCCACGCTTCGTTGTGCTCGAAATTTTATCCTCGGAATATCAACTATGCCTGCGATAAAATTTCTCGCACGCCTCGATCTTAAAAAAAATTCCTTATTTCCGGGTGGAAACTATTCATTTAATAAGCCCCATCTCTTTTGAACATGATGTAAACGGTTCTTAGAATGATTTTTATATCTGTCCAGAGTGAATAGTTCAATATATACCAGTCATCGAGATTCACGCGCTCCTGGTAGTCATCAATATCCGAGCGCTTACTCACCTGCCAGGGACCGGTAATGCCGGGCTTCATTGAACAGTAGCGGCCGGCGCTTTCCCGATAAAAAGCCGCGAGTTCACCGCCCACTATGGGACGGGCTCCGACAACGCTCATATCGCCCTTCAACACATTAATGAATTGAGGGAATTCATCAAGGCTGGTCTTGCGTAATAGTTTGCCGATTCTGGTAATGCGCGGGTCGTTTTTGAGTTTGAAAGTCTGCTCCCACTCCTTCTTCAAATCTGGTTCTTCTTCCAGAAGTTCCGCCAACTCGCGATCGGCCCCCACCCGCATGGTCCTGAATTTGAGACAAGCAAAATCTTTACCAGCGGCAGTGATTCGTTTGTGCCGGTAAATTACAGGGCCACGGTCTTCCAGTTTGATGAGCATACTGATCAGCAGCATCAAGGGCGAACTGATAATCAAAACTGAGAGGGAGAAAAGTACATCAAACCCCCGTTTCCACTCGGTATGGGGGTTGAAATTGAGAATCAGCATTTTCCCCAGGCTCTGGACTTCCGCATGATGCAGTCCAAAGACGTAAAGATCGGGTACCAGATAGATTCTTGCACCGAGTGATCTGCATTCACGCAGGATCGAAAATATTTTCCTCTCGGCCCTCATCGGCAGGGCAATATACACATAGTCAATAACGTTTTTACTCAGATAGTCGGGAAGCATACCGATATCTCCAAGAAGCGGCTTGCCCATCCTCGCCAGACGAGGTTCTTCGCTGACTTTGTCATCAAAAAATCCCATAATCTCAATACCGGCCCAGGGAATGGTTTCCAGCTCCCTCATGAGGCTCAGGCCAAGATCCCCTGCCCCAGCGATGACGGCCCGGCGAACATTCTTGCCGCGCTGTCGATAATAGCGCAGGATTTTGCGTGCCAACATGTGAACGATGAAGAGTATGATCGGGGTGGTCGTCGACCAGATCATGAAGACGACTCGAGAATAGCCCTCTGAAATTTTAAAGATGAAGAAATAGAAGAGCAACAAGCCGATAATGGTTACCCAGGCCCTTATGATCACATAAAATTCTTTATAGAATTTCCAGCCCCTCCAGGACCGGTAGAGCTGAAACGACTGGAACGTCACCAGGCAAAGCACGAAGGTAATAATCACCAGGCGGGTATAGTAGTCGCTCCATGGTACCCGGTACCAGTAGACCAGAGCCCACAGATAACCGACCACCAGGAGACAATCGACCAGGTGCAGAAGCCTGGCCATCAGGGAACTCTGCTCGCGCAGATTGGTTGAAAGCATTTATAGCAGCAAGCGAAATGATCGCATTAAGTGTCCACCGTCGTCACTACCCCTGCAGTTGTTTTTTTCCCCACCAACTCTTATTCATACTGAGTTTTGCGGCCAGTGATGCGGGCAGTAGACGATGAGTTCTTCCGAGTCGGTAACCACAGAATTTCAAACCAACTCTTACCATAAAATCCCCGATCATTCTATAACTTCGGCGACCCCAGAGATAGCTTAGCCCTGACTGCACATAATCAAGCCCTCTTCCGCCGGCTCCGCCATAGGCTTCCAGGAGCCAGCGCTGGCTGTCGTGGAAAACGCCGACATCGAAGTATCTGCAAAACTCTTCGCGCCACGAGTAGTTGTGGGAGTGATATACAGCGGCCTCAGCGCAATAGGCTATCTTGCCGCCGCATTTGAGCAGTTTCCCCGCCGCGCAACTGTCTTCGCCAAAGATCAGGTCTTCCTCAAAATACCCTATTTCAGCCAGGCTGGAACGGCGGTAGGCAGCGCAGGAATTGGAGACAAATACGGTTTGAAAGCCCAATTGTTCCCTGTCCGCGAAAGATCTTACCTGGGATTCCTCGGGATAGTTGAAATTTCTGAGATGAGCAGCGATATCAGTGGCCTGAAACGATGGCAGCTGGCGGCCATAACTCAGACAGATCTCCTCAGATTCCCTGAACGGTGTGGTGAGTTTTCCGAGCATCTCCCGTGATGCCGGCAGTACATCCTGAGTCAGGAACACCAGGATATCTCCCTGGGCCATTTGGGCCGCCCGTGTTCTGGTACCCCCATGGTCAAAGCTGTCACGCTCGATGCGGTGAACAGTGGCTCCGTAACTGGCTGCGGTGGCAACGGTATCATCCTCCGAAGCAGAATCAACCACCATGATCTCATCGGCTTGCAGAGACTGAATCTGCAAACCGGCCAGCAGTTCTCTCAGCGCAGCAGAGCCGTTTCTGGTGGGTATAATGATGGATATGCTCATCGCAGTTCGCTCCGGCAAGCCAGGCTCCGCACCTTGATCAACATGCACATTCATATCCGCAGCGCACGCACCGCCAGGTATTTAGCCACGGCCCAGATCAGATATGGAGAGCGGTGCTTGAAATTTAGCAAGATATCGTTTTTAGAAGCCAGACAACGTATCTGATGGGGGATTTCTTTTCTGTTGCCGGCCCAGCCCCTGGCGTGAAAGGCCTCGACAGTGGGAGCATAGAGTAGTTTCCATCCCTTTTTTCTAAGACGAAGGCTGAGATCGATATCCTCTTTATACATAAAAAACGATTCGTCGAATACCTTGGGGAGCTCGTCTCGCAGCGCGCTCATTCTGCAGACCATGAAGGCGCCGCACAGCGCCGGCACGTTCTCTTCGAGGCGGAAATTTTCACCGTTCTGCGCTCCCTGACCACGGTCGTACCAGCGTCCGTACCAGCTCCTGAAAACGCCGGTAGAATCGAGCAGGCCGGTGGGTCTGTCTTCGTCGACATCAAACCCCTTTAGTCTGCCGCCGAGAATGGCAACTTTTTTGCGAGCCGAAAGAATCGCCAGGGCTGACTGGAAATTGTCCGGTTCAAGGAAGGTGTCTGGATTCATCACACATACATAGTCCTCAGCGCCACCAATGTGGGTGAAGCCGATGTTGTTGGCGGCAGCAAAACCGATATTTTTGTGGAGGACAACTTCGCAGTCTGCTCTGCTGGAATACCGGTCGAGATAGGAAGTATGTGCCGATCCGCTGTCTACGATAATGACCCGGTCCGGTGCAGATGTCTGCTGATCAAGTGAGTCGAAGCACCTGTCGATAAAGGGTTCGGAATTATGGGTGACGATGATGACGCTCAACATTAGACTAAGATCGGCTCAGCGCGGAGCCATCAGCAGAAGATGGAGAGATACCAGCTGAGCAGTAAATTGTTTTTCCCCTCTCCGGCTCGCCTCGACATTATTGACTTGATGACTTCCCGCTCGGAGGCAACAATTTTGGCCCGAAATTGAGCCGAGGATATGGGTACATCGTGTCGCGGGGGTCTTTTCCTTACCATCGCAGCGACCCGAGGAATTGCCTCAACAATACCTGATATGTATCCGATTAATTGTCCCTTTTTTATTACGAAAACAAGCCAGAAAAATTGATACACCAGAAGTGGCAAAAAAAATCTTACCAGCATCGACAACGAGTAGTTTTTACAGATTACGAAGATATTGTTTCTGGTTGTCAATCTCACCGTCAGTTTGTTGATTTTTGATCCGCTTGTCGCACTGCCCATGTGGTAGACGACCGCCTCGGGAACATAGCAGCAGCGGATACCGGCCCGCACAGCCCTGAGATTGAAATCCACATCTTCTAAATAGGCAAAAAACTCTTCATCAAAAAGGCCCACCCGGTTAAAAAGTGTTCGATGATAGAGCGCCGCGCCCGCGCAGGCCCCGAACACCTCTCTCTTCAGATTATACTTGCCAGAGTCTGGCTCCATAGTGCCCAAGCGATACCCCACACCTCCTCGCAACACCCCGTCACCCGCCCCATCAAGGACGGTACGGTCGGCATAGGAGAGCATTTTCAGGGCGAACATCCTGATCTGAGGTTCACTGGCGGCCTGCAGCGATAGGTGGCCAAGGCAGTTGGGAGCCATTTCAATATCGTTGTTGAGCAGTAACACCCACTCGCGCCGACCAGCCTCGATACCTCTGTTAACGGCCGCACTGAAGCCGCAGTTTTCTTGAAGTTCAATAACCTCAACCTGGGGATAATTGTTACGCAGGTAGTCAGCCGATCCATCGGTTGATCCGTTATCGACCACAATAACGGTGAAATTATCAAACCTCTGGTTATACAGTGACGGCAGGCAGATCTCGAGCATATGCCTGCCGTTCCAGTTGGGTATAACGATATCGAAACCTGTTATATAGTCATCAGCCATCGGCTACACATCAGGGTCCTGCTTCTCAAAACCGTACACTTCCTTGACGTAATAGACTGGTTTCTCCTGGGTCTCGTGATAGGTTCTGGCCTGGAGTTCTCCAATCAGACCGATCGATATGAACTGGATACCGGTAAAAATCAGCACAATGGCGAGCAGCAGCAGGGGACGGTCCGAGAGAGGGATATCAAAAAACTGGCGCTGGATGGTCATGACCATGGCGATTAAGAACCCAGCCGTCCCGGAGATCACCCCTAACAGACCGAATATCTGTAT
Organism: Desulfobulbaceae bacterium; assembly: GCA_024640625.1. Taxonomy (GTDB): domain Bacteria; phylum Desulfobacterota; class Desulfobulbia; order Desulfobulbales; family Desulfocapsaceae; genus JABDQA01. The sequence goes on along the minus strand of JAHEER010000019.1, from coordinate 429 downwards.
GGGCCTGGTCGCATAACTGAGCAGAAACTTAACGGTGATCAGATCCAGTACCACCCTGATGGTCCTGGAGATGCCGTATTTTGAGGTGCCGAACCGTCGCGCCCGGTGATTTACCTTGATTTCGGTAAAAGAAATCCCCATACCACTGGCGATGGCCGGGATAAAACGGTGCATCTCTCCATACAGACGAATATTTTTGATAACTTCTTTGCGAAAGGCCTTGAGCGTGCAGCCATAGTCATGCAGGGCCACCCCGGTGGTCCAGGAGATTATTTTGTTGGCGATGATCGACGGCAACCGACGATTCAAAAAGGCATCTTTACGATCGTGACGCCAGCCGGTTACCACATCAAATCCTTCCTCAATCTTGCCGATGAACCGGGGGATGTCACGGGGGTCGTTCTGCAGATCACCATCCATGGTGATGAT
>JAHEER010000193.1 GCA_024640625.1 Desulfobulbaceae bacterium | reverse complement strand
GCCCGGTTGAATATTTCTGGCTGGCGATATTCGGACTTACCCTGATTTCCGCACTTTCTGAAGGAAATCTTTTAAAAGGACTGATTGGCGCCTGCTTCGGCCTGCTGCTCGCCTGCGTCGGCATTGCTGAAATCAGCGCCGATGTGCGCTTTATCTTCGGCAGCCAGGTACTGCTTGGCGGCATCGAGACGGTCACCGCCTTGATCGGTCTCTACTGTATCCCGGTACTGATCGACCTGGTGGCCACCCCGGACCGGCACCTCAAAGTCGACCACAAGCCCCGCGGCTTTCGTTTCCTCGAGGCGCTGGCACTAACCTGGAAAGCCAAGTTCAGCCTAGTGCGCAGCTCGGTGATCGGCACGCTGGTCGGCATCCTGCCCGGCGCCGGCGGATCGATCGCCGGTCTGGTGGCCTACACGGAGGCACGCCGCACCTCCAAGAACAACCACAATTTTGGCAAAGGCGAGCCCGAGGGGGTTATGGCCACCGAATCGGCCAACAACGCCACCGTGGGCGGCGGTTTCATCCCGACCCTGGTGCTGGGTATTCCCGGCACGCCGCCTGACGCCGTCATACTCGGCGCCCTGCTGATCCAGGGCATCAGGACCGGGCCCAGCCTGTTCACCGAAAAGGCATCGATCGTCTTCACCTTTATCTACGGTCTCTACCTGGCCACCTTTCTAATGCTTCCTGTAGGCCTGGTAATCGGCCGCTACGCCTACCAGACCATCATCACGGTGCCCAAGGCAATGCTGGTGCCCACCGTGGCCTTCATGACCATGATCGGCACCTACGCGATCCGCAATTCGATATCGGACGTTATCATCATGATCGTGCTCGGCGTTGTCGGCTGGATTCTGAACCGCTTCGGCTTCAGTCCCTCACCCATTGTCCTGGGCCTCATTCTGGGGAGCATCGCTGAACAGGGGTTCGTCCAGGCCTGGACCATCGGCGCGGCCACCGGAGAATTGGGCAAGATGTTTTTCGGCCGGCCGATCAGCCTGGCCATAATCGCCTTTATCCTGTTGTCGCTGTTCTACCCGTTTATCCGCTCACGACTCAAGAGAACAAAAAGGGAGGTCCCGCATGTCGAATAATTCAAACGACGTGCTGCAGCGCGACACGTCGAGCATCGTCATGGCCTGCCTGTTCATTTTCATGGCCATGGTTTTTCTCTGGGACACGACGAACATGCTCGACTCCGACTCATCCGTTTTTCCCCGGGCCGTGGCCATCACCATGATTGTGCTCAGTATATTGCTGATCATCTGGCACCTCATTAAACCGAGAAAGAAGGGTGAATCCTTTCCGGAGGCTTCGACTACGAGGCGTGTGGCGCTGGTGGCGGCAATGTTGGCGGGCTGTTTGGCCATGCCCTGGCTCGGATTTCTAATTCCGGGAATCATCACTTTTTTCCTCTTGATGTTCATCGCCATGTACGACGAATGGTCAATGAAAAGAAAGATACTCTATCCACTTATCGCAGTGGCTATAGTTGTTGGTTTTTACACGCTTTTTGGAAACATCCTGCAGGTACCGCTGCCGGTAGGAAGTTTTTTTGAATAACAAATATGCTTTGCTGAAGAGCTGATGGAGGAATTCAATGGCACATGGTTATAACGGGAAAATTCTGGTTGTCGATCTAACCGGAGGCACCCATGAAATCAAAGAACCGAATGAACGCTGGTACCGCACCTATTGGGGAGGCACCGGAATTGTTGCACAGACCCTGCTCAATGAGGCTGTCCACGAGGTCGATCCGCTCGGCCCGGAAAATGTAATGATCTTCGCCTGTAGCGTGGTGACAGGCGCCCCGATCTCAGGATTCAATCGGTATTCAGTGGGGGCGAAATCTCCATTGACCGGAGGATTTGCCAGAACCGAGGCTGCTGGGTTTTTTGGGCCGGAGCTCAAATTTGCCGGCTTCGACGCGATCATCATCAAAGGCGCTGCAAAAAAACCGGTTTATCTGTGGATCAGCGACGGCGCAGTTGAAATTCGCGATGCATCCGATCTCTGGGGACTGGACAATTGGGAGACTCTGGAAGGTTTACGTGAGTCAACCGGAGAACCAAAGGTGCGGGTGGTAAGCATTGGTCCCGCGGGTGAGAATCTGGTCTCCTACGCCTGCATCCAGAACGACTTGGAGCACTTTAATGCCCGTACAGGAATGGGCGCGGTTATGGGGTCAAAAAAACTCAAGGCCATTGCCGTTCGCGGGACCGGTAAACTGGCCATGGCCGACCCGGATAAGGTCAAGGAGATCGGTGCCTGGCATAGGGAGCGGATCAAGACCCATCCACCCAATGTCGGTCTGGCAAAAGTCGGTACCCCGGGTCTGGTCCAGGGTGTTAACGCCTCAGGTTTCCTGCCTACCCGAAATTTTCAAGAAGGCCAATTCGAAGGGGCTGAAAAGCTGGCGGCGGACAATTACCACGAGACTATTTTCCATTCACGTGGAACCTGCTGGCACTGCACCGTGGCCTGCAAACGCAAAGTTGCACTCGAAGATGCTGATTACCCCCTTGATAAGCGCTTTGGTGGGCCGGAGTATGAGTCACTTGCCGCCTTTGGATCAATGCTCGCGATAGATAATCTGCCTGCTGTGGCCTATGCCAACCAGCTCTGCAACCTGCTTGGGCTGGATACCATCTCAACCGGCTGCAGTATAGCCTTCGCCATGGAGTGTTTTGAGAAAGGTATTCTCACCGAGGCAGACACCGACGGCAAGATACTCGGGTTTGGTGATGCCGAGGCGATGATCTGGCTGATTCGTCAAATCGCCGCCCGTGAAGGGATAGGTGATGTGCTCAGCCAGGGGGTCAAACGCGCTGCTGAAAAGATCGGCCGTGGTGCTGAACGTTATGCCTTTCACATCAAAGGCCAGGAACTGGGTCTTCACGACGGACGCGGCAAGACCGGCATGGGCTTGGGTTTTGCCCTGGGGGCCACGGGAGGTGATCATATCGAGACCCCCCATGATGTCGCCTTTCAGGGAGAAGGGATCAGCAAGCTCTACCCCATGGGGTTGTTTGATCCGGTGGATCCCGTGAAAACCGATGCAGCCAAAGTACGCTTCTTTTTCATTGGCCAGAAGGCCTGGGGGATCAACAACCTGCTGGGCCTCTGCAACTTCTGTTCAGTACCCATCCATGCCCTGACCTTCGCCAAACTGGTCGAAGCGGTCCAGGCGATAACCGGCTGGGAGGTGAGCCTGTATGAGATCGTACAGGGAGTCGAGAGAGCCAATGTGATGTCCAGAATATTCAACAACCGCTGTGGTTTTACCCCAGATGATGACACCCTGATCCGCCGCTGGTTCGAAAAGATGCCGTCCGGGCCGCTGAAAGGTATGCGCTTTGAGCCCGATGAATTCAGAGGCTGGATAAAATTGTACTACGAGATGTCGGGCTGGGATAAAGAAGGCCGGCCGACCAGGGGGAAACTGGTGGAACTGGGCCTTGACTGGCTGCCAGAAATTGAAGAGGGCATCGCACAATGAGGTGTCGGCTGTCCGAGATTACCAACTAATACATTCATGGAGGAGTGAGATGTCTATTGGTTTCGTAGGAGTTGGCTTGATGGGAGGGCCGCTGGCCCGAAATCTCATCAGAGCCGGAAAAGAGGTCCTGGTATTCGACCTCAGCAAAGAAGCGGTGCAAAGGACGCTGGATGCCGGTACTACAGGCAAAGCGGCCGGCGCACTCGAAGAACTGAGTGGCTGTGATCTGGTGTTCACCAGCCTGCCGATGCCGCAGCATGTGGAATCGGTGATGCTCGGCGATGACGGGCTGCTGGCAAAGATGAAAAGCGGTGCTGTTCATATCGAACTGAGTACCATCGACCCGCAGACCTCGCTGAAATGCAGCGAGGCGGCTGCGGCCAAAGGAATCGGCTTTCTCCAGTGCACGCTCGGCAAAACGCCGGCCCATGCCGAAAAGGCCGAAGAACCGCTGTTTATCGGCGGCGATAAAGCGCTGTATGAGCAGCTGGCCGATATCTGGCCGATCATCGGTTCTCCGTCCTACTACATGGGAGGCGTTGAAGCTTCCTGTGCGGTCAAGCTGATCA
>JAHEER010000080.1 GCA_024640625.1 Desulfobulbaceae bacterium | reverse complement strand
GAGCCGCCGTCCAGTATAGAAATCGGACCGCCGTGGGCAGCTCTGGCGACAGTGACGGCCTGTTCCAGATAAAAACCATCGAAAAGAATGATCTGATAGTCTTCGACAGCGCAGTCATATCGTTGGTCAAGGCAGAGAGTGCGGCCTTGGGGGCTCCTGTATACTACACAGCGACTGCCATTGGAGGCGTCGATCATTATCGATGAGAGCACGGGAAGTTTGTCAGGGTGGGCTGAGCAGTCCAGGACTCTGACTCCATGGCTGCGCAGATCCTCAAAAGCCAGGGCCCCGGTTGGGTGGCTGCCGATGCCGGTGAGAAGATCGGCATCGTTGCCAAACGAACAAAAGGCCACTGCCGCGTTGGCGGCCGGTCCGCCGGCACTGACTGCTTGGTGCCGTGCCTTTATCTTCTGATTTGGCGAAGGGTGGGTGTCGACGACATTGAAAATATCGACGCTGGTAAGTCCGACAAAGAGCCCTCGTGCCATGACTGTGTCCGGGAATTACATGAGGTGAATTGAAGTGCAGATGAAGCGTTTCTCGGTTAAGGGGTGGTAGAGTTTGATGTGCAGGAGAAGGCTGTCCTGAGATCCTTCATACACTCCCCCCCCGACAATGATGCCGAAGCAGGTCTGCCGGGCTCCATCCTCGGTAGCGAGTTCCGCCGATACCTGATGTCCGAGGCAGGTGTTGATATTTTCGAGATGTGGGTAGGGTAGCGCAATATTGAAGCCGCCGTAGGTGGTCTTGGAGAGCTTTCCAGACACTTCCACGCCGATGGCGTTTCCGTCGCTGTCCTTGAAGGAAAAGGGGCTGTGAATGTCGATCTCAGGTCCCTCGGGGACGGCAGCATCATGCCTGGCACCAGAGATTAAATGTGGCAATACTTCATAGCGTTTACAGAAGTCCGATAATTTCTCTTCCAAGCCTGGCACTGTATGTTGAATTTCTCGAAACTGCTCCTTTTTTAACAGTCGTACCTGTAATTCGGTTTGAGCCTGAATGGTCAGCGGCCAGGGGCGATTTTCGAAAAAACTATCGCTGCCAAGGATTTCACCGCCTTGGGCCGGCGCAAAAACGAGGCTGCCGGCCGTCCCATTTACTATGATGTCACAATAGCCATGATCGATGAAAATGAGATCGGTCAGCTTGTCTCCCTGGTGGACGACAAAATCGCCGGATCTAAGCGTCTGCGGGGTGAGAATCTTGAAAAAGGTGTTGGCTTCATTGGTATCGAGTCTTTCATAGAATGCACTCCAGACCATCAAATGATGGTCCTGGCTCAGGTGCGTCTCAAAATGGGTGACTTGCTCATCACTGAGTGGCGCAGCCCTTTTGCTGGTGAGCGTATCGGTAAGGGTATCCACAAAAATATCGCTCAACCCCCGATCAGCATATGCCTCTGATACATCCGTTGGCTCGGCAGGTATCTGGGCGAGAACCTCGTCTTCGATCAGGGCGTTGATCTGACTTTCCTCGATGCTTTGCGAAAAGATCGTCTCGCCCCTGGTATTCTGCTCGATCCTGCGCAAAGCATCTGTGGCGGTCTTCACCAGACTGTCATCGGGCCCATAGCGATTTTCCCGATCTTCGATCAGCGCCAGGAGAGTTTGGATGGTCCGAGCCGACGGGTAGGCAACGATTTTGCTGCACAATTTGGCAATAAGAAAATCGTGAACATGACTGCTGAAGGTGTCGCGCTGCTCGAAAAGATCCAGCAGGGCCTCTTCGATCTCAGGACCTTCGAACTGGACGAGCAGATCGACCAGGTGTGCCTTGAGTTCGTCATTTATCTGCTGCAGGGCCTCAAGCAGACGAGGCTTCATCTCGTTTCCACCGAGCACTTCTATACAGTTGAGCACCTGCTGCTGGACCCTGATATCTTGATGGGCCAGGTGTCGTTTGACCTCGCTGTAGAGCGAGTCATCACCAAGGCGGCTGATGATCATGATAATATTTCTGGTCACGAACCAGGGTTGCTGATCATCGAGACAGCTGACCAGCACGGGCACGCTGACCTTGCCAATCCGGGGAATGAGGTCCACGAGAGACAAGCGCTCTTCCTTGTCATTGCTGTGGGCGAGTTTCTGAACAAGAAAACGGGTTCCCTGGCTGCCCATATTGATGAGGATGCTTTCAACCACATCCTTACGCTGGGAGGATTCACTGAGATAGGCATTGGCGAGCACATCGAGAACGTCCGGTTCAGCAAGCTTGTCGTGCACGCTGGCGATGACGCCATGGATGAGGTTATTCTTGAGGAGTGTCCTGTTGCTTATCTTGTTCAAGGTTAAAATGATTTGTTCGACCTCGTACCATTGTTCGGTGGCGAGCATCTCAACAACAATATGCTGCAATTTGCGACAGACCGGCTCGAAGCCGGCGATAAATTCACTCTCAAAATAAAGCCAATTAGCAGTAATTCTTGAAACAATTGCGCTTAGCTCTCTGATATTGTTGATACAAATCTGCTCGGAGAGAATCATCATAACCATCAGCGACCGCTCCCGTATCTGGATCGACTCGTCGCAGATGCTCTTTTCCAGTTTGTCGAGTAAAGAAATCGCGGTTTTACGCTGGTCGCCACGATAAAGTTTGAGGATGTGCGGGGCAAGATTCTCGACGAATTCGTCGTTCAGGAGAATATCGAATTTTTCCTGCAGGAAAAGGGCAGACGCCTGATTCAGGCGAGCCTCTTCACGCTTGATCTCGGCCTGCAGCAGCGACTGCTTCGCCTTGGCCATGGCCCGGGCCTGTTTTTCCTTGTCAACCTCCATATTCTATCCCTCCAGAAATGAAGCAGAGCGATCCAGTTCCAGCAGCCCAAAAAGATCAGAGGAAAGAAAGACTTCGCAGCTCATTCTATAATTGACGACGAGAATGCTTACCAGCCTATGGATTACCCTTGGGGGTGGTTATCCGGGAAATTCCATTCTGGGGGCTTCTCTTTCAGGCGGATACGGATTTAAGCAGGGGAAATCCCATCTTTTCCCTCTGACTGACATAGGATTCCGCTACGTTTCTGACAATATTTCTAATCCTTCCTATGTACCTGGTACGTTCTGCCACGCTGATGGCCTTTCTGGCATCCAGCAAATTGAACACATGCGAACATTTCAGACAATAATCGTAAGCCGGCAGCACGAGTTCCTTGGCAATCAGTTTTTCCGCTTCGGCCTCGTAAGAGTTGAAAAAGCCGATCATTTTGTCCACATCGGCCTCTTCAAAGTTGAAGGTTGAAAACTCAATTTCAGCCTGGTGAAAAATTTCTCCGTAGCTGATCTCATCGTTCCAGGAAATGTCATATACGCTGTCGACTCCCTGCAGATACATGGCGATTCTTTCGAGACCGTAGGTGATTTCAGCGGTGACAGGATGCAGGTCTATGGAACCGGCCTGCTGAAAATAGGTGAACTGGGTTATTTCCATTCCGTCCAACCAGACCTCCCATCCCAGCCCCCAGGCGCCGAGGGTTGGTGACTCCCAGTCATCTTCAACGAACCGCACATCATGCTCCATGAGGTTGAGACCGAATCTCCGGAGACTTTCCAAATATAATTCCTGAACATTGAGGGGCGATGGCTTGATCACTACCTGGTACTGATAGTAATGCTGCAGCCTATTCGGGTTGTCGCCGTAGCGGCCATCGGTGGGGCGGCGGGAGGGCTGGGGGTAGGCAGCCTTCCAGGGTTCCGGCCCCAGTGCCCTAAGCAGGGTCGCCGGATGGAAGGTCCCGGCGCCAACTTCCATGTCATATGGTTGCTGTATGATGCAGCCCTGTTCTGCCCAGTATTTGTCCAGTTCGAATATGATATCCTGGAAATTCATGAGTTCTCCTCGACTAAGTCTGTAAGGCCCGCTCCGGCCGCCGCTATTGCGGGGCGTGGGGTTGCCTATTAAATCCTGGTTATAATTGCTATCTTGACTTTTGTCCAGCCGATCTACATTATATTGTCCTGATTGAAATCCACAACATTAACCGCCCTGTTCAGCTTTTCATGCCTCTCACGTCAACCGAGAAACAGATCAAATCGCTGCTCGATGAATCGACCACAATTGCCGTGGTGGGGATGTCTCCAAAGAGCCAGCGGCCGAGCAATTACGTCGCCAACTATCTCATTGCCCAGGGTTACACGGTCATTCCCGTCAACCCCGGGCATGACGAGATATTGGGACTCACCTGCTATCCCGAGCTCAGGGCTATTCCCATTGCCGTCGATATTGTCGATATCTTTCGTAAATCCAGCGAGGTGGGAGCAATTGTCGGGCAGGCTGTTGGAATAGGTGCCAAAGCAGTCTGGATGCAGCAGGGTATTGTCAGTGAATTGGCGGCCAAAAGGGCTATGGATGCCGGTCTTTATGTGGTCATGGATCGGTGTATCAAGGTTGAACACTCCCGACTGATTTCATAAAGATTACCCGCGATGGAACCACAAACCATACGCGTCCGCGGTGCGCGGATGCATAATCTGAAGAATATCGATGTAGATCTTCCCAGAAACGCGCTGGTCGTATTCACCGGGCTCTCCGGTTCGGGCAAGTCGACTCTTGCATTCGACACTCTTTATGCGGAGGGACAACGTCGCTATGTCGAGTCACTCTCAACTTATGCACGGCAGTTTCTCGGACAGATGGATAAGCCCGATGTGGACTCCCTTGAGGGACTCTCGCCCGCTGTGTCAATCGAACAGAAGACGACCAGTAAAAATCCCCGGTCAACCGTCGGCACGGTCACTGAAATATACGATCACCTGAGATTGCTTTTCGCCCGCTGCGCCCGTCCTTATTGCCCTGAGTGCGGCCAGGAGATTCGCTCTCAATCCATTGAGGATATGGTCAACATCCTGCTCGATGAACCGGAGGGAGCCAAAGTCATTCTGCTTGCGCCGCTGGTATCCGATCGTAAGGGACGACATGAACAGCTCTTAGCCCGGATAAAGAAAGAGGGATTTGTCAGGGTTCGTGTCGACGGGGATATCCTCCATGCCGATGATGTTCAGGCCTTGGATAAGAACAAGAGACACACCATCGAGATAGTCGTTGACCGACTTGTGCTGAAACCATCCGTGCGCCGCAGGCTGGCAGACTCGATCAGCACCGCGGTAAAGGTGACCGGGGGCTTTCTGCTGGCCCTTTTCCCCGACAAGGACCGCGAACAATTATTCAGCGAATTAGCTGCCTGTCATACCTGTAACATCTCCATGCCGCCCCTTTCCACCCAGCTCTTTTCCTTCAACAACCCCCAGGGTGCCTGTGCTGAATGCGGTGGTCTTGGCGTTAAACAGTTTTTTGATGAAAGCCTGATCGTTCCTGATCACAGCCTGTCAGTAATAAATGGTGCCATCGCTCCCTGGGGATGGAGGAATGAGTCAACCTACACCGGCCAGATGCTGGCCGCTGTAGCCAAGCATTATGGCTTTTCGCTGGAAACGCCTTTCGCCAGGCTGACCGAAAGACAGAGAAAGCTCATACTCTATGGATCTGGGGGTGAGGAGATAGAGTTCTTTTATCGCAAGGGAAGACGGGTGATGACCGCGGTAAAAGCTTTCGAGGGGGTGATCCCTCAACTTGACCGCAGGTATCACGAAACCCAGTCGGCGATGATAAGAGACGAGCTGGCCCGCTATATGAACGAGCAGATCTGCCCAGCCTGCAACGGCGCCAGGCTTAAACCGGAAGCGCTTGCAGCCCGGATTGGCGAACACAATATCCACGAACTCACTACCATGTCGGTCGAGAAGTTGCTTGCCGGCCTGCCCTTGCTGCCGTTTAGCGAGCGTGAGCGCACCATAGGAGAACCGGTTCTCAAGGAAATCGTGGATCGTCTTTCTTTTCTTGAGGATGTGGGGCTTGGGTATCTCACCCTGGCCAGGAAATCAGGCACCCTGTCAGGCGGTGAGGCTCAGAGAATACGGCTGGCCTCGCAAATCGGCTCCCGCCTTGCCGGCGTGCTCTACATCCTGGACGAACCCAGCATTGGCCTGCATCAGCGCGACAATCAGAAATTGATTAATACGCTGATGGAACTCAGGGATCTCGGCAATACCGTTATTGTGGTGGAACATGATACCGATACGATTCTGGCTGCCGACCATGTCCTGGATATGGGCGTCGGTGCAGGAGTCCACGGCGGGGATGTGGTGTTCAGCGGCGCCATCCCCGATCTGCTGGATGAGGAGCTCTCTGAAACGGGCGCCTACCTGTCAGGGAAGAAGACCATAACTATACCTGCGAAGAGGAGGAAGGTCAAAAAACGTGGGGGAAAAACGCTCAAGATTACGGGCGCGGTGGCCAACAATTTGAAGGACATAAAGGTAAGCTTTCCACTCGGTGTGATGACCGCCATCACCGGAGTATCCGGATCGGGCAAGAGCAGTCTCATTATGGAAACACTCTTCAAGCTGGCCAAGTATGGGAAGTCGACCAACCGCGAAAAAGTAAAAAGAAAAAGTACCACTCTTGAAGGACTTAAGCATATCGACAAGATCATTGATATAGATCAGAGTCCCATCGGCCGGACGCCACGTTCCAATCCGGCAACGTATACCGGGGTGTTTACGCCGATCCGGGAACTTTTTGCCAGACTGCCGGAATCAAGGGCTCGCGGCTACAAACCCGGACGCTTCAGCTTCAACTTAAAAGGTGGCCGCTGCGAGGCCTGCGACGGAGAAGGGGTTCTCCGTATCGCCATGCATTTTCTCCCGGATGTCTATGTGGTCTGTGAAACCTGTAAAGGCAGAAGGTACAACCAGGAAACGCTGGATATCGCCTACAAGGACAAAACTATCCACGACGTCCTCACCATGACGGTCGCTGAAGCGTTGCTCTTTTTCGAGAATATACCTGCCATAAAGAATCGTTTACAGACCCTGTACGATGTCGGATTATCCTATATCACACTCGGCCAGTCTTCAGTCACTCTGTCGGGCGGGGAGGCGCAGCGGGTAAAGCTGGCCCGGGAACTTTCGGGCAGAAGCAGCGGCCAGACCCTCTACATTCTCGATGAACCGACCACAGGCCTGCATCCTGCGGATATAAAGCATCTGCTTGCGGTCCTCAACAGGTTGGTGGATCAGGGCAACACCGTGCTGGTGATTGAACATAACCTGGATGTGATCAAGACGGCAGACTGGATCATAGATATCGGTCCCGAAGGCGGTGACCGAGGGGGGGAAATAATCGCCGCCGGTGCACCCGAGCGGATAGGGGAAGTACCAGCCTCTTACACAGGCATGTATCTCAAACAACTCCTTGATGAAAATTCCTCTAAAACTTAAAAAACTTGCATGAGATCAAGTGATGCAGTTTAATGCCGACCACCGTTGAACCTTCTAAATAAAATCACAAGGAGTGAGGAAATGGCTGAAAATACAACCGCGGATACGCAGGATTCACAAGAAACTCCGATTCTGCGCATGCAGAAAATGTATATCAAGGATTGTTCTTTTGAAAACCCCAACTCCCCGGAAATTTTCAGGGCGACTCAGAGTTCTGAACCCAATGTAGAGTTGAACCTGCAGCTCAACAATAAAAAGGTGGGTGATGATCACTGGGAAGTTGCACTGGAAATCAACGCCAAGGTTGTCACCAAAGAGGAGAGCCCGCGGGTACTGTTTATTTTGGAGATAGAGCATGCCGCGGTGTTTTTGCTTAAACACATTCCTGAGCAGCATATGCCCATGGTGCTCGGGGTTGAATGTCCAACCCTGCTTTTTCCTTTTACCCGGCAGATCATCAGCCAGATATCGGTCGATGGCGGGTTCATGCCGTTTCTTATGGAGCCGGTCAACTTCATGGCATTGTTCCAGAATGCCCAGAAGAACAAAGAGAAATCAAACTGATCTGATCCGAGAAAGAAATTCAAAAGAAAAGGCCGTTTATCCGTGTGGATAAACGGCCTTATTTTTGGCAGGAACCGAGCTTAGAGTCCGTAGGTCACAAAATTGTCAATCAGCGTGCTGACCCCTTTTTCAATAGCACTGTTGAAAAGTGCGTCATACTGCTGGTCAGCATAGACCGACTCGGGTGACACGGCAACCCGAATTCTGTTTGTCCAGACCAGGTTACCGGTGGCCGCTTCCTGGACCCAGATGCGCATCTGCACCACCGCCTGGTCAGCTTTGCTGTTGTAGGACATGTCGCCCAGCACAGCGCCGACACCACCCCAGAAGATCGCATTGGAGGTGGCACTGGAGGCACCGAACAGGGTGTTGCTGTCGAATGGCCAGACGGTCTGGTAGCCGATCAGAGCGCCGTAGGCAGCACCAGCACCCATCTGACCGTAGCGGTCATATTCATCCGATCCGGCGACACCCACCGCGATACGCGAGGTACCCTGGAGCAGGAACGGCAGGAACCCTTTCTTCCAGGGTTCCCAGGTGGGATCCTGGCGGGTCTTGTACTCGAGAATCCGTCCACGGACAATGTAATCGGCGTTGAAGCGACGACCTAATTGAGCGATTGTCGTTTCATCCAGGCCATGGGTACCCGGGGCGGAGATAGCTCTGTTGTTGCCTTCCTGTTCGGCTTCCTGTATGTAGGCGCGCAGAATGCCTTTCATTTGGCTTGACCACTCCCCGCTCAGCTCATTGCGCAGGGTCTGCGAGTGAGTCTCCTCATAGGCGACCAGGCTGATCAGATTCTGCTCAACCATATAGCGAAAGACATCTTCCTGGATCGAGGTGCTGAACCCGTTGGCCACCAGATTGTCGGTTACCGACTCCGATATCTGCAGGCTTCGGCGATAGGAAGAGGTGATGCTGTCGCCACTGCTGTAATCTGCAAATGGTAAAATGACCACAGATTTTCCATTCCCCGGTGCGTTCGGTCCAGCTCCCTCGGGAACTTTGAGTGTTTCCACCACGGTCTGGCCGCAACCGGCCAAGACCAACGCCAAAATTCCGATGATCAGATATTTCAGCCTGTTCATAATAGTCTCCCTGCCAAATGATGAAATATTATTCTTCCAATTGCTATTGAGCTAAATAATTGTCGGTCTCAATAGGATAATCAACTCACGCTTTATTTTTGTTTTTTCTTCGTAGCCAAACAGGTAGCGGACAAGCGGGATTTTGCCGACGACCGGAGCAAAGTTACCCTCGGTAGAATCGACCTCTGAAATCAATCCGCCAATTACCAGCATTTCATTGTCCTTGACCCGGACGGTGGTGCTCATCTCACGCACATTGACTCGCGGCAGGCCAATCTGCTGGCCTTCCAGACCGATGTCGCGGTATTCGATCGGTTCTTCGAGTTGCGAGGTGATCGGCACGAGATTCATAATAACTTCATTATCGTTGAGAATGTTGGCGGTCAACGCCATGCTGATGCCCGACAATACCCTCTCGGTTTCCACCGTATAGGTCAATAGGGTCTGCACGCCGCCGGTATCGCGATCGACCTCGATACTGGAAATATAGGTGACATTCTCACCCACAGAGATCAGCGCCGGCTGGCCATTCATCACGCTGAGCTTCGGGTTGGAGAGAACCTGGGCGTCGCCCTGCTCACTTATTGCATTGAGCAGTACATTGAAACTAGCCGGTTGAAGGGAAATTTTTGATATAAACCGTGTGGGATCATAGACATTGCCGTGGTTGGTCCCATCGTCAAACGAGCCGTTGTTGGAAAAGACATACGGCCATACCTGGCCCCCGCCGCCGTCGCCGCGGGTGGGGTCGCCAAAGGTCACCAGCCCCTGGACGTTGAAATCTTTGAGTACCTGATCCCAGTTCAGACCGATGGTGGAGCTGTCCTCCAGTCGCACCTCTATGATCTTCGCTTCAATGGAAATCTGTTTATAGAGTTCTCCTGCTAAACTATCAAAGTATTTCTGGAGTTCATCGAGGAGCGGTCGCGGAGCAACCACGGTGACGATACCCACCGGTTTATCAATAAAATACTGAACTCCACCACTGGACACCCTGCGGGTGGCCTGCTGAGTTGCGTCTTCCGCAGCAGCATCAGCGGCAGCAACTGGTTCAGGTGTGACGGCCACCGTACCCCAGGTGTCAATGATCTTATCCATGTTAGCCTGGATACTCTCCCAGATATCGAAGGTATTTTCGGTGCTTTTTACAACTATAGTTCCATCTACATTGGTGGATAGGTCAGAACCACCCAACACATTCCCCCCCACTCCGGTGGCGTAGCTCTGCCTGATGAACGGCATGGCGATACGGAACTGCCTTGTTTCTTTGAAATTGACGACAATGGTGTTGCCCTGGATTTCATGGAAGTAGTCAACCTGCCGGAGCAAATTATCGACCGCTTCATAAAAATCATCATTGGCGTTGATGTCCACATCGACGAGCACGTTCTGGTCCACATCACTGGCCCAGGAGACATTCATTTTTTTCAGGGCTGCCAGTCGTTTAAGGATATCCCAAAGCGGTTGCGGACCGCGGGTCGACTTGATTGTGGCCCCAACCTTGAGCGAGGTCTCCTCGTCCTTGAGTATCTTCTCGTCATCATCCTCCGAATCCACCATGTACGAAGGAGTCTGATACATGATCGGTAGTGACTCGGGAGGCTTCTCTATCGGGTTTTCAGCTTTAGCGGTTTCCTGATCCGGAACGACAGGCTCTTCAACAACCGCTTGCTGTTGCGTGGAGCATGACGCCGCGAAGAACAGGAGCGCCAAAATGGCCAGATAGTGCATGTGTCTCTTGGTTGCCTTCATCTTTCAGAACCTCGTCGACAGTTATCAATAAGAATTCGCCTGTGTATTTACAGCTATCAGTTAATTTCCAGATGTAACTCTACTTTCAACATATGCGCGCAAGTCCGGTCGCATCTGAAGACCTGAGGCCAGAAGCGAGCGATACTGCTCTTTAGCTTTGGCGCGATCTCCCAATTTATCGTAGATCCGCGCCTTGCTTACCAGGGTCTGAACGCTGTCACCGTAGTAGTCCCCATAGATGTCCAGCAGTTTCAGCGATTGTTCGAGTCGATTGTTATTCTCCGTAAAGGCGGCATAGCTGATCAAAGCTTCCTTCTTGGGCGGGTCATCGGTGATACTTTGAGCAAAGCACTCGAGAGCTTCGCCAGTATTTTCCATATTCGCGGAGCTAATTGCGCAATAGAGGGCGGCGCGGGTATCAGCTGGATCTATGGCCAAAGATTTTTTAGCGAAGTAGGAAGCCTTGGCATTGATGTTCATTCTCCCCAGATAGAGGTTTGCCAGCTTATTGGATATCCGGCTATTATCGGGCCACAGCTCGAAAGCCTCTTCGTAAAGCTCAGCAGCCTCTTCGAACTTATTATCCTGTTCAAGCTTGTAAGCCTTGATCAGCAGTTCCTTGGCCTGCATAATTTCGGCCGGCTGGCTGGCTGATTCCGAGATTATCAACGCCTCTTCTTTCACTACCTCGATGTCGGCTTCAAAAGAGAGGTTATCTTCAGCTTGCTCGGGCCAGGTGAACTGCTTGTTCTTGGGGTAGATGACGAGTGTGTTGAAGCGTTCCTCCTTCTGCAGCCCGGTGAGGTTCATTATCACGTCAAGAGCAAACTCCCAGGGTACATCGTTAAGCGCCAGGGTAAGCGTCCCATTTACAGCCTGATCGACAATTATATTCATTCCAGAGATTTCTCTGAATAAACGGAACACATTATGCAGATCTATCTTATAGAAGTCGACGCTGATTCGCTCACCTGAGTAGCCCGAAAAGGAAAAGCTGTCCTCCAGTTGAGCGAGTTCATCTTTTTCTTGGGCCTGCGGCATTTTTAACCCCATGCTCCCTTTCTGCGGTGATTCAAAGATCGATTCGTCCAGTTCGGTTTTGGGAGCCGGGCTGGGCATATCCGCTGAGGCAACAGCAGGCGAGGCTTCTGCCGGGGTTTCCAACTGACCAAGGATCTTGATATTTATATCGTTCTCTATGCGCTGAACATCATAGGTGGCGTTTTCTCCAATGGTAAACTCAAACCTGGTCAGCGGCGGATCCTGATCGGTAAGCATACTGAGATTGAGTGTGGCAAGATTGTTGGCCGGCATGATATTTTCGGGGGTAATACTCGCGTCCAACTCGGTATCGGCTATATCTACAACCAGGCGATAGGGGTCGAAGCGCTCGGAGACCGTATAGGCCGGGGCGGCATTTCCGCTGATAGTTATTTCCAGACTGTCAGATTTGATATCGTTGGTAATACTTGAAATTTTGTACATCTGACTTGCGGCCACGGATGGATTGAGGACCATCTGATAGACGCACATAACGGAGAAAATGGCCAATAATGTAGTTGTGAACCTGGTATACATTGTCTATTCTTCTCCCTCTCGCTTTAACACCATGGCGATTTCATTCTTGAGTACTTTCCCGCTGCGGGTTCGTGAAGTTTCTTCTATCAAAACTTTATCCTCGGTTATCCTGGTAATAACTCCGCGTCGGCCGATCTTCATGCCCTCTTCGATTAAATACCCTCTGCCGGTGAAGTCCTGAACCATTGCAACCGCATTGCCACCGGTCAGCATCAGGGCTACCAGGGTCAACTGGCCGGGCTCGAATAGCTGCATCCCAGTGAGCACCTCATTCTCCTCGATTATTTCATCAGGTGTAACGGGATTGGTTTGGGCCGGCCCCGTCACGAACGGCGAAAAGGGATCGGGCCTGTCATCGACCTGATATTCAAAATCGGTGGTACTTTTTTCAATTTCGATGGGCACGGTCTCCTCCGGTGCAGCTGTCTCGTCATTTTGCGGATCCGCGGCCAGACACACCTGAAACAGAAAAAAAGAAAAAAGCCCTAGTGAAACGAGCGCCCGCTGTGTCCAGGAGTTGTGGAGGATTCTTTCTATGTTCATGACACGCTCATGGGAATTTAATTTACCTTCACTATTTTCTCTTTTTATCGTCTGGCTTGGGCAGAGGCTGGTTGGTAAACCGATAGGTGACCAATTGACCGCTGGCGCTGACAATCCATTCACCCAAATCCGATTTCTTTGGAGAACCGGCCGAGATGTTGGTAACACTTACGATTCTATCAAGTTTGCTCACCTGATCCAGAAAGCCGCCGATCGAGTGGTAGGGCCCTCTGATGGAGATGGCCACGGGAACCTCGTTGTAGAAATCTCTCTGGACCTCTCCCTTTGGAGTAAAGGATACAAAGTCAAGGCCAGCGTTTCTGCCAAGTGCCGATATATCGGTAAGCAACTTGGGGATTTCTTTGCTTTTAGGAAGCATCTTTGCCGCTTCCTCGAACTCGTCTTCGACTTTTTGCACCTGGGCGAGCAGAATCGGGAGGCGCCGTTTCTTCTCCCTTAAATCCTGGATCTCTTTGACCAGCTTATCCCTGGTAACCTCGAGGCCTTTGATTTCCTCACTTTTAGGCTGGAAGAAAAGAAAGTAGAAAAGAGCGACGGGAGCTATGAGTATCACAGCTCCCAGGAGCATTTTGTATTTCTTTTCGAGCGGAATATATTTTTGCTCAAGGAACGTGGCGAATTTTGAATTGCTCTTTTTCATTGGCTGATCGTATCCCTGAATTTTTTACTGCTGTTTTGCTGCTCCCGCTTCTGTCTGCGCTGGAGGTGCCGGGGAAGAAACAGATGCCGAAATCGTGAATGACTTCAGACCTTTGCCGCTGACGTTCTTCAGTGACGTGTTGCTCAGGTCGACGCCATTTATGTACTCAGAGTCAAGGGTCAGGTTGTCCATGAACTCGGCAATGGTCTTGTTGTCCAAAGCGTAGCCCGACAGGGCTAGGCTCCCCCCGTTCTGTTTGAACGAGGTGATCCACATCCTCTTGTTGTCTATAATTTTTGCGACATCATCGAGTACGTGGACGGTAAGCGAAGAATCGGTTTTCAGCTGATTTATGATCTTGATCTTATTGTTAAGGTCCAGTCTTCGTTTCTCGAGATCGGCAATTTCCTGGATCACCTTGTCAAACGATTTCTTTTCGTTTGTTTTGGCAACGATGTCTTCATTGAGCTCGGTAATCTTTGCGGCGAGCAAAACACCTGTGGCACCAAGAAGAGCGAGGACGACACAGAAAATAAGAAAGAAGACCAGCAGCTGGTTCCTGGCTTTTGCTATCTTCTGCAGTTGCCTTATGGGAAGCAGATTAATTCTGAGCATAGATCACCAGATTCGAAAATTTCCTATATTGCCGAAGGCCTGAGAGCGATTCCTGATGCTATGGCCATTTCCGGCCCGATCTGTTGCAGATATTCGGGATCGATTTTCCGTTTACTCGACTTCATCTTGGTAAAAGGATTGAATCTTTCGACCTCGATGCCGGTTTCCTGGTTGAGGTAATCGGTCAATCCTGCCACCTTTGATCCTCCGCCACTCAGTACCAGCCTGGTCAGTGGCGCATCGGAAAAATTTGAGTGATAAAGATCGATAGCCTTTTTAATCTCGAGAATCCACTGGGTACAGACAGAAGAGAAAATTTCTTGGAGTTCTTTTGCTTTATCCTCGGCCGGCGTGACGCCTATCTTAAGTGCTTCCGCCTCCTCGAACTCCAGATCGAATTGTCCCATAATGCGTTCTGTAAGTTGGCGGCTGCCTACCACGATGTCTCTGGCGA
>JAHEER010000192.1 GCA_024640625.1 Desulfobulbaceae bacterium | reverse complement strand
GATAAAACATCTCAATCACTGGTATTGGATCGATGAAGGCGATTTTGCCTCGCAACGGACATTCACTTTTCTGATGCTGCTTTTTTGATGATGGAAAGTGAGGATTCAGAGAGGCCGCCCTGGTGAAATTCGGCTTGTGCATCTCGGCTGGGTTGATGCTTGGCCGTGTCCCCGGTGCCCGTCGAGATATCTCGATGTCGCTGCAATCACTGGGAATTATCAAACCTGCTGAGGAAGCGACTGCGCCTAGATCGTAATCAACTTACTTTCTTTAAAGAGATGTGTATCGCATGCGAATTACTAGGAAAACCAAGATGATGACTGGGATTTTAGTGATCTTTCAAATACTGGGGCTGATCAGTTCGGTTCATGCGATACTGCAGACACGCACCTCGCAGGGCGCCATCGCCTGGGTGGTCAGTCTCAATGCACTGCCCATCGTTGCCGTGCCGACCTACTGGGTACTCGGACGCAGTAAATTCAACGGCTACGTGGAAATGCACCAGGATATCTCTGCAGAGATACAGGATGAGATAGAACAATTTTCCAAAGAATTGGATCCCTACAAAGTGGAAGCTCCTGAAACGTTTCCAGAATATGAGGCGGTCAAGAATCTGGCTCGATACCAGTTCTTAAGCGGCAACAAAGTAGAGCTACTGGTGGACGGGCAAGCTACCTACAACAGCATAGCCGACGGGATTGCAAAGGCGGAATCCTACATCTTGTTCCAGTTCTATATTCTGCGCTCAGATGGTATTGGCAATCGCTTTAAAGATCAGCTCATCCGTAAAGCAGAGCAGGGTTTATCGGTATATGTCCTCTATGACGAACTGGGCAGTAGCGGCCTGAAAGCAGATTGGCTTGCCGATTTCTCCGCAGCAGGCATTCAGATTCTGCCTTTTAATACTCGTCAGGGTCCGCGTAACAGATTCCAGCTCAACTTCCGTAATCACCGTAAAATTGTGGTCGTTGACGGTAAATCGGCCTGGATTGGAGGCCTTAATGTCGGTGACGATTATCTGGGAAAAGATCCGAAACTATCGCCGTGGCGTGATACCCATATCCACATTCTGGGGCCTGTGGCGCTGGCCGCCCAGACATCTTTCCTGGCTGACTGGTACTGGGCCAGTCATGAAATTCTTAACGGTCTGTCGTGGATTCCTCAGGAGGCCCCCGACAGCAGCCAGAATGCCCTGATTCTAGCATCCGGGCCGGCAGACAAGCTGGAGACAGCCAGCCTCTTCTTCACCAACGTCCTGAACCTGGCTCGTAAACGTATCTGGATAGCCACCCCCTATTTCATCCCGGATGAAGCCACCATGGTGGCCCTCCGCCTGGCACTGCTCAAAGGTCTCGAGGTCCGGATCCTCACCCCAGAGCTCAACGACAACTGGTTTGTGCGCCAGGCAGCCAATGTCTACCTCAGTGAATTGAAAGAGCTTGGCGCAAATATATACTTCTACGATAAGGGTTTCATGCATCAGAAAGTAATGTTGCTCGATGACAGGCTGGCAATTGTTGGTACGGTTAATTTCGACAATCGCTCGTTCCGCCTCAATTTTGAGGTCACCGGGGCGGTTGCCGATAGAGAATTTGCTGGCGAACTGGAGCGTATGCTGCTGGATGATCTGTCCCACTCGACAGAATTGATTGACTATAACCTGGAAGAGCAGCCACTGTGGGAGCGCTTCAAGGCCAGAGGAGCTGCCCTTATGGCGCCGGTATTGTAAAAGATATTTAAAGACGGAGAAAAATTTTGCGGTGGGTGGTGCTCGTTGCAATTGTTGATTTTTGCTTCTGACTAACGTGATACGGAAAATAAACGCCTTGATAAATGGCTCACAGCTAAGGAACGGTCAAGGAAAAACACTAAGAGCTATATGTCCTTCAACGGGGGGCGGCCATTGGCTCCAGATTGGATTGCTGAGGGTAACTACACGGGTACCACTGAACTGTTCCACAGTTGTGGAACTCTATCGTTGCTCATGCCGTGTTCAACTCTTTTGTGCTGCCCCTCCGCTTATTCGTTTATCACCTTAAGCTGCCACATCGCCTCACCAGGAAACAGGCCATATGCTAATTGACGGGTGCCGCCGGTTGGATTGTTATTCGTATCAGTTGGCAGATACACCGGAAACGATCTTATGAGCTTATTCTCTTCTATACTGAAGGTGTCATGGCCCATATAGCCTGTAAAACGTTCATCTTCTTGCCGAACTTCAGGAAAATGTATCATTGACAAGCTCTTATCTCTGTTGGATGCAAAGGCGATTAGATTTCCATAACTTCCCGACCCGCTTGAAACGGTAATGATGTAGAACTCATCGAATCCATTTTCATCAAGGTCGGCAACATGAACACTGTGGATCGGGTCTCGATTGTCAAACAACTCGGAAATATTATGATCAAAGCCCTCAGATCTGATGAAAATATCACTCAGGCTTTGACCAACCGGGTGGCGCTCTTCTATCAGTAGCGATTTTCCTGATCTGGTTAAATGTCTGCTGACACCGGAATCGCTCCCCAGAGAATTCATTGCAGGAAAAAGTGACCCAAGTACCAGGATGTGGATGAGGAGCAGAGCCTTCTTCAAATTATACATTAGAAAATCTCCAGTAAAATTGACCGACCATGATTGAGTTCACTTCTGTCAAAAAAAAAACTCTACGGAGAAATGATTACCCAGGGTTTATCTATTCAATCCCTCTAGCGATAGGCGTCGGATCTTACTCCGCTCCGCACTTCATTTTTAAAGAGAGTATCAATAATTGCAACAGATTCGGATGGAGCTTGAAGCGCCGTTGGAGTGCAACTAATGATAACCCTATTCTATGAAGCTATAACCCATCAAAGCTCCAATATCGAAAGCTTCCCCCAGCCAACCTCAAATTCCACCAAATCGGCAGATTATTTTCTGTTAAATTGCAGATAAGCAGACAACACCTAAACCCAAGGCAAACTCACTATCAATTTAAGCCTCAACGCAAATCTATGGTTGTTGGCATTACAACTAATTCATGTCACTTTGGATAAAAAGGAAAAAGGCACTTGCGTTTTGACGAACTATAAAACTGAACGGGCATCTTAAAAAGATCACCAAGGAGATTAACCGCTATGACCATATTGGGTGTCGATGATTACCGCTACGAAGAGCTCCTTGATTGGCCCCAACTTCCAGATGGTTTGGACTTGGGTGAAGTGGTTGATGTTGCTGTCGACAAGCAAGATAACGTTTATATTTTTTGTCGCGGTGACCACCCCATAATAATTTTCAGACAGGATGGAAAGTTTCTCCGCAGCTGGGGGGAGGGACTGTTCACCAGACCGCACGGCATTACAATCGATAAGGAAGACGTTATTTTTTGTGTTGATGACGAAGGCCACTGGGTTGGCCGCTTCACGGCGGAAGGCAAACTGCTAGATCAAATCGGTAGACGCAACCATGGGGCTATAGCTCAAAGTGGCACCCCTTTCAATCGACCTACTAAAGTTGCATTAGCCCCTCAAGGTGGGGATCTCTATATTGCCGATGGGTATGGTAACGCTCGCGTTCACAAATTCTCCTCGGCGGGGGAGCTTCTCTGCTCTTGGGGTGATTATGGCTGTGGTCCCGGTCAGTTCAATCTTCCCCATAGCGTATGCACCGATAGCGAAGGCAAGGTGTATGTGGCTGACCGTGAAAATCATCGCATTCAGATCTTTGACGATACCGGCGTTTATCTCGATCAATGGAATAATATGCACCGTCCATGCGGTCTTAATATAACTGATGGTTTGATCTATATCGGACAGCTGTTTACTCAACTAGCATTGAACGCGGATTATCCAAATATTGGAGCATGTGTCAGTATCCATGACTTAAAGGGAAGGCAATTAGCAAGATTAGGTGATCTTCGCTATGGAGAAGGTCATGGCCAATTTATAGCGCCGCACGGAATAGCAGTAGATTCTCGCGGAGACATCTATATCGGAGAAGTTTCGCAGACAGCTTTTGGGAGTTTGCAGAATCCACCACGAAAAGTAAGAACTTTTCGGAAGCTGGTGAAGACGTGATCGGTATTTATTCAAATTAACAGGAACAAATTCAATTCATCTTTGATAAGCTGCTTTATCAAGCAGTTTTATTCCTTC
>JAHEER010000191.1 GCA_024640625.1 Desulfobulbaceae bacterium | reverse complement strand
CAGACGGCTTTTACGCAGCAAAACCGATCAGCATTGCCGGCCGCCCGGTGGTACGGATCGGTGGGACTTTAAATGATCGCCATGGCACCCCGGTCCTGCAGATTTATGGCATCTACGCCCTCTCGGATGTCGCCTTGAAAGAGTTCAACCAGCGCCTGCAGCGGACCCTGCTGCTGGTCATGCTGATCGTGGCAACCACGTCCCTGATACTCTACCCGGTGGTGCTCGGCCTGATCCGTCGCGTCGAAGGGCTGTCGCTGCGACTGCTCGATGCCAACCTGGCGGTCATCCAGACCCTCGGCGGTGCCATTGCCAAGCGGGACAGCGACACGGACGCTCACAATTACCGGGTGACTCTCTATGCCGTGCGCCTTGCTGAGGCGGTTGGCGTTGACGAAGCGACCATGCAGGGCCTGATCAAGGGGGCGTTTCTGCACGACGTCGGCAAAATAGGCACCGAGGATCGGGTTCTGCTGAAACCCGGTCGGCTGGATGAGGAGGAGTTTACCGTCATGCGCAGGCATGTCGGGCACGGAATCGATATCGTGGCAAGATCATCCTGGCTTGGCGATGCAATCCCGATCGTCAGCAGCCATCATGAAAAATATGACGGGACCGGATACCCACAGGCCTTGAGGGGGGATGAGATTCCCATGGGGGCTAGAATTTTTGCCATTGCCGATCTCTTCGATGCTCTGACCTCTGTGCGCCCTTACAAGCAAGCCTTCCCATTGGAAGAGGCTTTGGAGATTCTACTGGAGGGCCGTGGCAAACACTTTGCCCCTGAACTCCTCGAGCGCTTCGTCGCTTTGGCGCCGGACCTCCATAGCCGCTTTGCCGGTGATGAATCCGATCGTGTCCGAGATGAAGTTGCGGCGATCGTCAGGCTGTATTTCCCCAGGGAAGACGTGCTCTCCTGAACCGCAGGCTGCGTGAACTCCTGACTGAAGGTCCTGAACGGCTGAATACCAGCCCCTTCCCTTTGCCACGAAAGGAACCAGAACTCATGCCCAAGCCCTTTGTCTTGTTGCTGGTTATTGGCCTGGCCAGCCTGGTTGCCTGCGCCCCCGTGGTCGGGCAGAGCCCTGAACCAAAGGACCTGCCGATCAGTGCATCGTGGAGCGGCGATTACCCGGTCGCAGCAATCGACCAGCTGCCCGCCGGGCAGCGGCAGAGCCGGGTCGGCTGCTTTGGCAGTGCGGCGGCCTTCGCCAGGGCCTGGCAGCACTTCCGCCCCGGGGAAGCGGTTCCTGCCGTCGACTTTGCAAAATACCTGGTGCTGTTCAGCCGCAACGTCGACTTCTACAACCGCACCAACATTTTCAAGGTGACGCTGACCAACGGGGTGATCGACATCCTCGCCATGGAGACCATGTCGGCCAGGCCGATCGACAAACAGGCGGCGATGGTGCTGGCGGTGGTCCCGCGGGCCGGGGTCAGGTCCATCCGCCTGGATGCGACCCGTACCCTGTCGGTCGAATGAACTCCACCGCAGCAGGCGGCGATGCATCTTCCCCTCATGGCGTTGGATTACACTTCCCATGGAACTGATAAGGCTGGCCTATAAAACCGGATTGCCCCTGACTCTCACTGCAATAATCCTGGTCTGCACGGCGGCGCAGCCCGTGGCCGAATCAACCCTGCCGCTCCCTGCACCTACGCCCGGTGATGCGACCTACCGCATAGATGGTGAGGCCTATGCCCTGCGTGATGGACAGGTGATTGTTGAGAGCCTCCCCGGAGCAGCATCGAAGACCATGGTCCAAGTTTACGGCGAGCCTGTGCAGGGCGATCTCGATGGCGACGGTGTCCCGGATGCCGCCCTTCTGCTGGTCCAGACCACCGGTGGCAGCGGCACATTCTATTACCTTGCCGCAGCGATCAATCGCGACGGAGGCTTTGTCGGCACCCGGGCGGTGTACGTCGGCGACCGTATCGCCCCTCTGAAACTGGCGATCCGCTATGGCGTGGTGATCATCGACTATGCCGATCGTCGTCCCGGAGAGGCTATGTCCACGCCGCCTTCGTTGGCGGCGTCGAAATATCTGGTCTGCAGAGGGGAGGTTCTCGAACAAATCCCGCTGGCCGATGGCGAGCTGATCGCTGTCGGCGAGGTCGTCATCGGTCACGAAGTGCGCAGCTTCACCCCTTGCGGTACCGACCAGGCGGCCTGGCTGGTCGGTGATTCACCGGCCTTGCCGGCGATGCTGGCCGCCTACCACATGGACATGACCGACGCTTCCCCCTACGCTCCGCTGTTCATGGTGCTCACCGGTCAACCTGTTGCCCGTCCGGCCGAGGGCTTCGGTAAAGACTTTACGGGAGGTTTTCGGGCGAGCGGGCTGGTGTTGAGTCGTCCCGGTGCCTTTTGTGCCGATCCAGGCCGGTAGCGACCGGTGTTGGACGTCGGCCGACAGGAGGTGCCGGTGGCGGCTCTCCATAACATGTTTGATTGACGGTTCTCATGGAAGCGACTATTCTTCCAGGTAATTGAAGCATGAGGCCGTCATTTGGCGGTCGCACCGCAAACGACCGACAGGCCAACACTTATTAAGACAAGGACGCAAGTCATGCAAACCTTACAGCGATACACTTTCCCGGTTGTTTTTCTGCTCGTGGCATTTCTGGCGGCCTGTGCCCCGATTAAAACCCTGGATGTGTGGCAGGATCCGGCATATGCCCAACCAATGAAGAAGGTCCTGGTGATTGCCGTGGCACAGAGCGACGTTATCCGCAATCAGTTCGAGAATGTCCTTTCCAACCAGTTGGCGAAGCGGGGTGTCGAAGCCATCCCCAGCCACAAGGTTCTGCCGCAGTCGACTTCGCAGATTGACCGGGAGACGGTCGTGGCAAAGGTCAAAGAACTCGGGGTGGGCCATGTCCTGGTCGCGCGTTCGATTAAAAAGTCGGAGATCACCAATTACCAGCAGGGGGGTATGTTCTTTGCCGCTTCGGCCATCTATAGCGACGGCTGGTACACCTACTATACCGGTTCGATGGTCTATCCCATGAAGGAATACGATACGGATTACTTCACCGTGGCGACCAATCTGTTTGCCCTGGGAAGCAAGCAGCCCGTCTGGTCCATGCTGTCTCAAATCAAGGTTGAGGGATCGAGGCAGGGGGCAGTGAATGATTTCGTGCCGGTCATCGTCAAGCAGCTCGAAGAGAGCCAGCTCCTCAAATAGTTGCAAGAGCCTTTCTATTTAGGTACGAGGGCTATCTGATGGCCGATTCCGCCTGGTTACCAGCCCGGGACAGTCTGTGCAGACTTTGATTGTGCCTTTTCACACTTCGCGCCTCGAACCTCCTACCTAGGTACTAAATTTGTGAAATGTGTAGACCTGACCCCTTGCCCTCACGTGCAGCGATGGAAGGGTGAGGGCGCGTTCTAGTTAAACTCGATGATGTAGTAAAGATCGACCCCGCTTTCGACTCCCAGGGTGGATTCCAGTTCCCACTTATCGGCAATTGGTCGGCGCAGGCGGACGCCGCCGGTTCCGTTAAACAGTCCCTGAATATCGATTTCGGTGATCCCCAGTTCGGCGAGCCCTGTGCCGCCACCCGGCAGCAGGGAGGTGGCCCCCATCGTCAATACGTCGGTCTCCTGCTCTTCGGTTCTGATGGCCCGTCCCATGAGCATATAGCCGAGGATGTCCCGCTCGGGCATCGCCGGCCGCGAATAGAGGGAGACCACCGGAGCTTCGGCATTGCCGGTGATCTGGACCCCCGCCAGCACCGCTCCGACTTCGCGGGCAGCAAAGATTCGCAGGTCCGGGTTGGTGATGACCCCGCCCTTATAGTTGAGGACCCCCTGGCGGATCTGCAGGTTGACGCCATGGGCGCGGTAGGTTCCGGAGACAAGTTGAATCTCTCCATGGGCCAGCATTTCCCCCGTCGGCCCCATGCTCACAATGGCTCCCCCCTTCAGGCGGGTATCGACACCTTCGGCCCTGAAGGTGACATCGTCGCCAAGTTCCACAGCAACCAGGATATCGGTGGTAAAGGTCAACTCCCGGCGTTGTTTGTCATGCCTTGCCATGACCACGTCCTTGCTTGGCTGGATCTCCGGGGTGCCCTTGCTTTCCCTGATCGCCATGACCGGAATCAGGACCGAGCCTTGTACGGATAACCGGCCCGGGGTTCCTGAGA
>JAHEER010000079.1:11454-14760 GCA_024640625.1 Desulfobulbaceae bacterium | reverse complement strand
CCAAGCAGCTCTTCCGGCGAGCGAATGTAAGGTTCATCGTCGAGCAGATCGGGCGCGCTTCTGCCCTCATCGCTGCCTAGCAGATCCGGATAAGGGTTTACCGTACTGGGGTCAATCTCTATGCCCAAGCCGCCCACCGCCGTTTCGGCCTGCACCATAAAACTGGGCAGCACCATGAGCAGCACGAGTGAAATTAGAATAAGCGCAGCACGCATGACCCGGTTGATGACCTCTTCAATTTGCCCCGCACGGTCAATGAAGCTTCTCGGGACTTCATTGAATTGTATTGCAATTTTTTCAATATAAGTTTAGCCGTGATCAGATAGTCAAAGATATGCACAAAAATCGACCACAGCAGCGCCACAGGTAGCCTCCCCCTGTAGACGCTCTCGGTCCCTAATCCTGCACCTCGAATCTGTCTGAAGAATATCCCGGACCGGTGCAGATCCAGTTATCCAAACAAGCCGCTTCGAAACCTTATTTTCTCACTACCCCGATTTTTATTCAAGCCCCTTGCGCAGTATCTCCACCACTCTCACCGCAGCCCCGCATGATCCGCCTATTGGTCTGTTGAACAGGCCAGCAAATAATACGATATATTAGGTGAAAGTCAATCTTTGTCACCACTCGGAGCTGCCCTGACACGACCCGCCCAGACACCTGTGCAAAAGAACGACTCCCCTTATGTTGTGCGAGGATCAAAGGCCTCTCTCAAGGCCTCACCTATGAAAATAAGCAGGATCAGACTGCCCACCAGTACCGCAAATGTGGATAGCGACAACCACCAGGCGTCGATGTTGGCTTTACCCTGGGCCAAAAGCTCCCCTAGACTAGGCGTTGAAGGAGGCACCCCAAGGCCGAGAAAGTCAAGACTGGTGAGCGCCAGAATGGAGGCTGACATCCTGAACGGTAGAAAAGTCACGACCGGGGTCATGCCGTTGGGCAGCAGGTGCCGGTACATGATTACCGCATTACTTACCCCCAGTGCCTGGGCCGCCCGCACATAGTCCATATTCCTGCCCCGCAGAAATTCGGCCCTCACATAGTCGGACAATCCCATCCAGCTGAACAGAGAAAGCAGCGCCAGGAGCAGCAGTGCGCTGGGTTTGAAAATCGAGGCGAAAATTATCAATAGGTAGAGCTCCGGCATCGAGCCCCAGATTTCAATAAACCGCTGAAAAAAAAGATCGGTCCGTCCGCCGAAATAACCCTGCAGAGCCCCGCAGATGATGCCGATTATCGTGCCAACGGTGGTCAGCGCCAGACCAAATAAAATTGACAGGCGAAAACCATAGAGCAGCCGAGCGAATACGTCTCGGCCCCTGTCATCGGTGCCGAGTATGTTCTCCCTGGTCGGCGGTGAGGGTACCGGTACATTAAGCGCGTAATTTATGGTGTCATACTTGTGCCTGTTGGGGGGAAAAAAGGCTCGATTCTGCTCCTCCTGCATGAGTTCAATAAAAAACGGGTCCTTGTAATCGGCCTCGGTCTCGAAAATACCGCCAAATGTGGTTTCTGGGTAAACCCTGAAAATCGGGAAATAGTACTCACCCCGATAAACGACGAGAAAAGGTTTATCATTGCTGATCAACTCAGCAGCGAGGCTGAAGACAAAGAGCACCAAAAAAATTACCAGACTGTAGAAGCCCCTTCTGTTTTTTCTGAAGCGCTGCCACTTTCTCCGGGCCGGGGACACGGTCCGGTCGACAAACACTGTTTTGGATCCGTTAGAATTCGACACGGCTAAAACTTATGCGGGGGTCGACTACGACATAACTGAGATCGGATAGAAGCCTGCCCACCAACCCGATGATGGTAAAAAAATAAAGTGTTCCCAGCACTACCGGGTAATCTCGGTTGAGTACCGACTGATAAGCCAAAAGCCCCATACCCTCGAGGGAAAAAATCGTTTCGATCAACAGGCTGCCGGTGAAAAACGCAGCAATGAAGTATCCGGGAAATCCGGTGATGATGGGAATTATGGCATTTCGAAATACGTGTTTGAACATCACAGTCCGTTCCTCAAGCCCCTTGGCCCGGGCGGTGAGTACATATTGCTTGCCGATTTCCTCGAGAAAGGAGTTCTTGGTCAGCATGGTCATCACCGCCAGACTGCCGACGGCGCTGGAAAAAATCGGCAGCACCATATGCCAGAGGTAATCGAGAATTTTGGCACTCCAACTCAATTCCGACCAATTGTCGGAAACCAGCCCCCGAAGTGGGAATATCGACCAGAAACTGCCGCCGCCGAAAAGTACGATCAGGGTGATGCCCAAAACGAATCCGGGAATGGCATAGCCCACCAGAATCACCGTGCTGCTGGCCACGTCGAAAGCGCTGCCGTCCCTGACTGCCTTGGCAATACCCAGGGGAATGCAGACTCCATAAACGATCAGAAATGTCCAGAGTCCCAGACTCATGGACACCGGCATCCGCGAAATCACTAAATCGACCACATCTCTTTGGTAGTAGTAAGAAGAGCCCAGGTCGAAGCGCAGATAGTTGCCCATCATCTGCAGAAATCGGGTCAGGGGCGGCTTATCGAAGCCATAGAGCTTTTTGAGGAGGTCGAGTCGTTCCTGATCGAGCCCCATGTCGCCGCGATAGGCTGATGCTGACGAGGCCGCCTCCCCGCCGGCCTGGCCCTGACCCTCTATTTCAGCGACCATTCTCTCAACCGGGCCGCCGGGAACGAACTGGGTCACCGTAAAGGTGATCAGCATGATGCCGAACAGGGTCGGGACCATCAGCAATATGCGTTTTATGATATAGCTGAGCATGGTGTCTTTGGGCAGAAGCCCACTTCGGCGTGTTGAACTGCGCCTCAGAAGTATACTACAAATACCAACCAGCCGACCAGCCCAAAGGTGGTATACCCATTTAAACCTGCCGCCCGCCGCTACAGATTACCTGCGTACAACCCGTTGACCGACAAAAAAGAAACTGTTGCGGTGCCCAGGTTATTTTATTACAGCTTGGCCAGGGCCAGGCAATGTGTCCAGGCACCATTTTGGGGCATGCACCTGCCTATTCATTGTACTTTGGGTATCGACCGGCCGAATCCGTATGATCACACACGTCAAAGAATTCACTGCCCTCATTGAGCGAGCCTGCACCACCGATTGCGTCGGTCTCGACACCGAATTCATCTGGGAGCGCACCTATTACCCCAGGCTTGGGTTGATTCAGCTGGCCTTGTCCGACGAGGAGTGCTTCCTCATCGATCCACTTGCTGTTGACGATTTTACACCGCTGGGCAGGCTGCTCGGGGACCCACGTGTGGTCAAAATTCTGCATGACGCACCG
>JAHEER010000079.1:0-11444 GCA_024640625.1 Desulfobulbaceae bacterium | reverse complement strand
TTCCCCGTAATGTATTCGACACCAGGGTCGCAGCAGGTTTTTCCGGACTTTCCTCAACCATATCTCTAGCCGATCTCATCAGTAATCTCCTCGACATCGAGCTGCCTAAAACCGAGACCCGTACCAATTGGCTCAAACGTCCGCTTGATCATTCACAGATCGACTATGCTCTGGATGACGTTCGCTACCTCAGGGCTCTGCGCGTCTTGTTGCTGACCAGAATCATTGGTCCTCAATTCAAGAACTGGCTGCACCAGGAACTGGAACTACTCTGCCTCCCGCAAGCCTACGATCTTCCTGAAGATGAGCAGCGCTATCTGAAAATCAAAGGAAGCGGCTCCCTTGATCGCCGAGGTCTGGCGATTCTTCGTGCTCTAGCTGGCTGGAGAGAGGCAGAGGCACGGAACCGCAACCGCCCCCGGGGACACATAATCAAAGATAAGGAGTTATTGGCCCTGGCCAGGGAGCGACCAGATTCCGTCTCCGCGCTGACCCAGTTGCATCTACTCTCAGCTAATAAGATGCAGCGCTACGGCGATCTCCTGGTTGCCAGGATCCAGGAAGGATTAGGCGCCAGCGAGAGGGATTTACCCGAGGTCATCAGGCGTATCAGGCTCAGTGCGGCAGAAAGATCGACTTACGAGCGGTTGCTGGCATTTCTCGACCGGGTTTCCCGAACCCAGGGAATCGATCCGCATATCGTGGGCAACAATTCGGACTTTAAACAACTGGTCAAACAGCATCGAAAAAACAAAGGACGTTTGCCGGAGAAGTTTACCGCAGGGTGGCGACGGGAACTGCTGGAGAAATTTTTTTCGAATCAATAATCATTCGCCGGCCCCCACCTCCATTCCGCCTTCTTTGATTTGGGTCAGACCGGGCAAACAACCATGCATGCCAACTCCGATCACCCATGAGCACTAGAGAAAAGATCTATTCTGTCATGGCCATCTGTTACCTCTCCGGCATGATCATGTTTTTGCTAGTGTATCCTTCCGCCCGGGAGATCAAATATCTTCTGCCCCTGGCACTGCTGGGCATCGCTGTTAACGCGGGCCTGCTCTTCGTGGTCTTCAGGGATATCTTTAGGCGCTCATTCTCCAGCTTCTGGAGAAAATACTTTTGGGTTGTCATCGTTTTTCTGTTTCTGCCCGCCGTGATCATTTATCTGCCTCTACATGGCTTTCGGAAAAGATAAGGTTGCGTGGCAAAGATTTTTGCGCTCGGCCGTTACCTGCTTGACTTATTGATAGAATCGAAGTAGATTTGTTCTCTTTTGATTTTTTTAATTACCGTCTCCCCTTTTATCCGGGGCACGGCGTGATTACCCTCTTGCGCTTAGCCAGAGGTCGGCACCAATAACCAGGATACCCAAAATACATGTTTGAAAACCTGACAGACAGGCTCGAGGGAGTATTCAAAAAGCTCAGGGGCCATGGTGTTCTCACCGAGGACAACATCAATGAGGCGATGCGTGAAGTGCGCATGGCCCTTCTGGAAGCCGATGTCAACTACAGGGTAGCTAAAGACTTCGTTGACACGGTTACCGAGAAGGCCGTCGGCCGGGAAGTTTCCCAAAAGCTTTCGCCGGGACAACAGGTCATCAAAATAGTCCATGAAGAATTGGTTGAACTGCTGGGTGGCAACACTGAACACATTCGCTTGGATGGACATCAGCCGGCGGCCATCATGCTGGCCGGACTGCAGGGTTCTGGTAAAACCACCACCTCGGGCAAGCTGGCGGCCCAGCTCAAAAAGAAAGGCCGCAAAGTCTACCTGGTTCCTGCCGACGTGTATCGTCCCGCTGCCATAGAACAGTTACAGGTGCTGGGAGAGCGGCTCGATGTCCCGGTCCATCCGTCGACCACGGATCTCAAACCGGTAGATATCTGCATCCAGGCCGCTGCCGTAGCCCAGGAGAAGAGTTACGACACCCTGATCATCGATACCGCCGGCCGGCTTCATGTTGATGAAGCACTGATGGACGAACTCAAGGAAATACAGACCGCTGTAAATCTGTCCGAAGTCCTTTTTGTGGCCGATGCAATGACTGGGCAGGACGCGGTGACGGTCGCCGACAAGTTCAATCAGGATCTCGAAATCTCGGGCGTCATCCTGACCAAGATGGAAGGCGATGCCCGCGGGGGTGCCGCTCTTTCCATTAAGCGGGTAACCGGCAAGCCCATCAAGTACGTGGGCGTCGGAGAAGCGCTGGATGCCCTCGAGATCTTTCACCCCGACCGTACCGCCTCCCGAATTCTCGGCATGGGCGATGTGCTGACCCTGATTGAAAAGGCTGAGGAAGTAGTCGACAAGAAAGAGGCGGATAAGATCGCCAAGAAGCTCAAGCGCAACGAATTCACCCTCGAAGATTTTCTCGACCAGATCCAGCAGATCAAGAAGATGGGGTCGCTTGAGCAGATTATGGGAATGGTGCCGGGCATCAACAAGCTCAAGCAGCTCAAGGATGCCCCCCAGCCCGACGAAAAAGAACTGGCCAAGACCGAGGCGATTATCCGTTCAATGACCCTCAAGGAACGAAAAAATCACCGGATTATCGATGCCAGCCGCCGGCAGAGGATTGCCGCCGGCTCCGGCACATCGGTGGCCGAAGTGAACCGGGTACTGAAAAGTTATTCGGCAATGCTTAAGATGTTGAAGAAAATGCGGGGCAAACCGGGTGTCATGACCGGGAAAAAACGTAGAAAAGTCCCCAAAGGAATGAGACGATAACACTGTACGGAGACCGATCCGTACAGCCAACACTGGAGGTCAGAATACTAATGGCAGTTCGAATCAGATTGACAAGACTCGGCAGGAAGAAACAACCCTTTTACCGTATTGTCGTGGCCGACAGCGAGAGTCCTCGCGACGGTAAATTTCTAGATATCGTGGGCACTTACGATCCACTGCAGGAGCCTGCCAAGATCGACATCAACGACCGCAAGCTGCAGGACTGGCTGGACAAAGGAGCGCTGCCTTCGACCACGGTCAAGAGTTTGATCAAAAAGGCCACGGTGGCAGCCGAGTAACCCATGAAAGAATTGGTGGCGCACATAGCTGAAGCCCTCGTCGATAATCCGGACCAGGTCAAAGTCGTGGAAAACGAAAACGGTGACATGATCAACATCGAGTTGACCGTGGCCCAGGAAGATCTCGGCAAGGTAATAGGTAAACAGGGGCGGACGGCCCGGGCCATGCGCTCGATTCTGTCAGCTTCTGCGGCGCGGAACAACAAGAAATCGCGGCTCGACATCCTGGAATAGCTCCAGCGTGCCATGGCCCCGCAGTACCCATACCCGGCCGACAAGTTTGATCTCGTCGGCAGAGTGACCAGGTCCCACGGTCTCAAGGGAGAGATCAAAGTGCTACCGCTGCAGGGACCAACAGAAGAATTTGAAACTTACGGCCGTGTTGCCCTCGTAGCAGCTGACGGCCGGATGACCGACCTGCTCGATATCGTCAGGTGGCGGACTCAGGGCACGCAGGTCATCCTCAAACTTGATACCATTGACAGTAAGAGTGAAGCAGATCTGACCGCGGGCATGGGTGTGCTCTGCAACCGGCAGGACCGCCCTGCGCAGGCCGACGACGTGGATGGTCGGGAGCTGGTCGGTCTCGTGGTGGAGACGGTGGACGGCCAGCCTGTTGGTACAGTCAAGATGGTCAGCCACACAGGCGCGCATCCACTCATGATGGTGATGAACGAAGAGGAGGAAATCCTCATCCCTTTCGTGGAGGAAATAATCGTTGACCGCCAGAAGTCCAAGCTGGTTATCGATCCGCCGCCGGGGCTGCTCGACATCAATAGAGCCTGATTGTTCGAGGGCCCGCTGATGATATTCTCCATCGTGACCATTTTCCCGCTGCTTATCGAAGCCTGCCTGCAGGACGGCATCGTGGCCAGGGCAAGAAAACAGGGCAAGGTGGAGATCGAGACAGTCAATCTCCGGGACTTCACCAGCGATCGGCACCGGACTACCGATGACCGCCCGTTCGGTGGCGGCGCAGGAATGGTCATGACTCCGGAGCCGCTGAGTCTGGCCGTACAAAAAAGTTGCCGGCAGCAGGTCCGGGACAGGCGCGTCATCCTGCTCAGCCCCCAGGGGCGTAGATTCGATCAAGAGACGGCGACCACACTCGCCCGTGAACAACAGCTGATTCTTGTCTGCGGCCGTTACGAAGGGGTGGATGAGCGGTTCAGGAGCAGGTATGTGGATGAGGAAATCTCGGTGGGAGATTTCATCCTCAGCGGTGGCGAGCTGCCGGCACTGATGGTGGTGGATGGTGTGACCAGGTTACTTCCCGGCGTACTCGGGTGCTCGGATTCGGCGGCCAATGATACTTTCAGCAGCAGCCTGCTGAAGCATCCGCAATATACCCGGCCCCGGGTGTTCGAAGATATGGAGGTACCGGAAATCCTGTTCAGCGGCGATCATAGACGCATTGAAGAGTACCGCTTCATTGAGTCGGTGCGGAGAACCAAGGAACGACGGCCCGATCTGCTGGAAAAAGCAGCAGCCTCTTTTACCGAGCAGGAAAAAAGGCTGCTCGAGGCCCACGGTCTGAAGGCCCAGACCGGCTGAGGCTGGAAAAGTGCGCCGCCATGCAGACTTCCGACCTGGCCATAGCCCTGCTTCACCACCCGGTGCTCAACAAACGGGGGGAGAGGATTGGCTCGGCAGTAACCAATCTGGACCTGCACGATATCAGCAGGGCGGCACGGACTTACGGGGTGAAAGACTACTACGTCGCCACCCCCTATGAAGATCAGCTTGAATTGATCGGAGAAATTACCGAGCACTGGAAAAACGGGCACGGCGCCTCGGCCAACCCGGCAAGAAGTGAGGCTTTAGCCATTGTCAGGCCGGTGGTCGGTTTCGAGGCCATTGTCAAAGATATGCAGCGCCGGCTTGGTCAGCAGCCTCTGGTAGTGGCGACCAGCGCTAAGCCGCAGGCGGCGCAGATGGGGTACGGGGAGCTGCGAGCTCACCTCGACAGGAAGATATCTCCGGTGCTGCTGCTTTTTGGGACGGCGCACGGTCTGACGCCGGAAGTGATGACCAGCGCCGATGCAGTACTGCCGCCGATCGGCAGGCATTCGGACTACAATCACCTGTCGGTACGCTCAGCGGTATCGATCATTTTGGACAGGTTGCTGGGTGACAGAGAAGATTATATAATTTTTAAGAGTACAGCTTAGGTACATTAATATACGGGTACCTTGAAAAATTGTCTTTTCAAAGGGCCGAAAACCACACACAAG
Organism: Desulfobulbaceae bacterium; assembly: GCA_024640625.1. GTDB lineage: Bacteria > Desulfobacterota > Desulfobulbia > Desulfobulbales > Desulfocapsaceae > JABDQA01. The sequence continues at coordinate 6,178 of JAHEER010000079.1, read as the reverse complement.
GGTTACAATCATGAATCCGATAATCAACAAAATAAATCAAGAACAGATGCGCTACGATCATCCGGAATTCCGTCCGGGCGATACCATAAAAGTGCACATCCGCATCATTGAAGGCAGCAAGGAACGTATTCAGGTCTTCCAGGGCGTGGTCATCAAGCGCAAGCGCGGTGAAATGGACGCCTCCTACACTGTCAGGAAAGTATCCCACGGTGTCGGAGTGGAGAAAACCTTCGCCCTGCACAACCCCCGCATCGAAAAGATCGAACTGGTATCGCGCGGCAGAGTAAGGCGCTCCCGCCTCTACTATCTGCGTGAACGCCGTGGCAAGGCAGCGCGCATCCGGGAACGCGGTATTCGCTAATTCGAACGTATCCTCCTTCTGGCCGGACCTTCTGCAGCACCGCAGACATGGTCCGGCCGTCCGAACCGATGCGGCTATTGCGGTCAGGCAAATTCGACCCGGATGACACCTTCCAGTTCGAGCGAATGTTGCTCCAGCGCGGCTTTAAGCAAATAGCGGGTACCGATGAGGCAGGTCGGGGCCCTCTTGCAGGGCCGGTGGTGGCTGCTTCGGTCATTCTCCCCACCGATGCCGATCACTCTCCTTTTTGCGATTCCAAACAGACAACGGAATCCCAGCGCTATAATCTACGGGGCTATCTCGATGAGATCGGCGCCTGCATAGGCGTCGGCATCGTCTCTCCCCGTAAGATCGATAAAATAAATATTCTCCAGGCTTCGCTGCTGGCCATGAAGCAGTCACTGGCCGATTTGAACAAGACCGGATCAGAGCCGGACTTCGTGCTGGTGGACGGCAACCAGAAGCTGCTGATCACCACCCCTCAGGAAACGCTGGTCAAGGGCGATGCCAGATCGGCCTCGATTGGCGCCGCCTCGATAGTAGCCAAAATCACCCGAGACGAAATAATGGACGAGTTTCATGGGCGCTATCCCCGCTACAACTTCAGGGCCAACAAGGGGTATCCCACCAGCGAACATCGACAGGCCATCAGGGATCACGGACCTTGCCCGGTGCACCGCTACAGTTTTAAGGGAGTAAAAGAGTTTGTCCAGAAAACGGCTGTACCTCGGAAAACGAGGTGAGGATATCGCTGCCGAATATCTGCTGTCCAAAGGATTTCACCTTGTCGCACGAAATTTTCGGCAGAAAAGTGGTGAAATTGATATTATCTGCAAAGATGGCGACACCTATGTATTTGTCGAAGTGAAGACCAGACAAAGCCGTGAATTCGGTCATCCGATCGAGGCGGTGACCAGGCGCAAACAGCTGCAGATCTGCCGTACCGCGCTCATCTATCTGAGCAGCAACGAACTGCTGGATGCTCCTGTCCGGTTTGATGTAATCGGAGTGGTCTGTGACCGGCTAGCCCCGGACATCACCCATATCGTAGGTGCTTTTGAGGCACCGTGACCAGCTGCACCGCCTTCCCGGGGGCTCGACAATAATGAATATCCAGGCGCACGACAACGCACCAATCGGCATCACCATGGGCTGCCCGGCTTCCATCGGCCCAGAACTGATCGTCAAGTTTTATCTGGACCGAAGCCGGGATCAGCGGGAGCCGATCGTCATCATCGGCGACAGCAACGTTATCGAAAAGATCTGCGAACTGCTCGCTCTGTCCGTCGACATCAGAGCCTGGTCGCCTGGTGAGGAGGTCTCAGACAGCTGCCTCAACGTCTTCAGCGTGTCGTCTCTGGCCACCGAGTCCTTCTCCTTCGGATCACCGACTCCAGACACCTCTGGGGCCATGGCATCCTACGTGGAAAAAGCGATTGAGCTTTGTCTTTCAGGAGAATTGCGCGCCATGGTAACCTGCCCCATTTCAAAGTCCTCGCTGAACCAAGCTGGCTATAAATTTCCCGGACATACCGAATTGCTGGCCCGCAGAACCGGCTGCAAGGAGGTGGCTATGATGCTGACTGGTACTTCCCTGAGAGTCGTCCCGGCAACCATACATTGCTCACTCTCCCAGGTGGTGCAGAGCTTGGAAAGTGAAACCATCGTGCGCCAGATTATCATCACCGAGCGGTCGTTGAGAACTGATTTCAACCTTGCCCGGGTACGCATCGGTGTCGCCGGCCTCAATCCCCATGCTGGAGAAAACGGTCTGTTCGGCAGTGAAGAACAAACCATGATAAGGCCAGCAATAGAAGAGGCCCGCAAGTACTGCGATTCCCGCTCGCAGATCAGCGGTCCCTATCCGCCCGACACTATTTTCTACAAAGCCAGGAACGGCCTGTTCGACGCCGTGATCGCCATGTACCATGATCAGGGACTCATCCCTTTCAAACTTTTACACTTTGAAGACGGCGTCAACGTCACCCTTGGACTGCCAATTATACGGACCTCGGTCGATCACGGAACCGCTTACGATATTGCCGGCCAAGGTATCAGCTCCATTGACAGCCTCAAGGCAGCGGTTGACCTTGCCGATATCATGGCCGCCAACCGGCGCCACCACTCGACCGCATAGAGGGTGGACCCATGCAAGAGAAGAGTGAAGGAACGTTTATCGTCTTCGAAGGAATCGACGGTACCGGTAAATCAACCCAGATCGAACTGCTTGCCCGAGCGCTTCGACGCTTCGGTCACGAGGTCGTCGTCACGCGGGAGCCCACCGAAGGGATTTACGGTCAGAAAATTCGAGAGCTCTACCAGAAACGCTCCACAGTGTCTCCCGACGAGGAGCTTGATCTCTTCATTCAAGACCGGCACGAGCACATCGATACTTTAATCGGTCCCTCATTGGCAGCAGGAAAGATCGTCCTCTGCGACCGTTATTTCCTGTCTACCGCTGCCTATCAGGGTGCTGCAGGCTGCAGCCCCGCAGCGATAATCGACCGGCATCGATTTGCCCCCGCACCCGACCTGGCGATTATCATCGAGGCATCCCCCCGGACCTGCATCCGCAGGATTACCGAGAAACGGGGCGATCAGCTTAACGATTTTGAACAATTGGAGAGCCTTAAAAAAGTTGATAGTATTTTCAAGGAGATGGACTTACCTTATATTGAACGCATCGACGGGTCGGCAGCCGAAGAAGAAGTCCATCGACAGGTGCTGGGACTGATTGACAAGCTGCTGCCTCATTTAACCCTTTCACCCCCACGGGAGCCTCAGTGATATTGGGCCGCTTTCACACCACCTGGCTGCTCCTGCCGATTATTCTGCTGCTTATCAGCTGTGCAGCCCAGGAACAGCGGATCAGCTCAGATGATTCCCCAGCCGCCGACTCCCAGGATCTTTCCTGTTCTTATTTTTACTTTCTCTGGGGAACCCATGCGGAGTATGAGCAGCGCTTCGATGAAGCTGTCGATGCCTATGAAAAGGCGCTGGTGTGCGATCCGTCGGCCCTTTACATCAGGCACAAACTGCCCCTTCTGCATCTGAAGAAAGGTGACACTTCACGGGCCATTGAGCTTCTGGAAGATAACATTCAGGGCGATCCACAGGATACCGCCAGCAGAAAACTGCTTGCCGGCCTGCTGGCTCAGCAGAAAGAACTTGAACAAGCGAGCGAGCAGTATGAAGAGATTCTCAGCTATGACCCGCACAACGAGCGGGTCCTGCTGCGGCTTGGAGTACTGCTCGAACAGTCGGGTAAGCCGAAAAAGGCTCGCCGGACACTGAAGAGACTGGTGGCGCTCAACCCTCAAAATTATTTCGGCTATCTGGCCCTGGCCCGAATGAGCGATTCGCCTGCAGAAGCGCGTGAGTACTATCTGCAAGCGCTAAAACTCAACTGGTCCACGGAACTGGCTTACGAGGTGGCCCAGTTTCATATCGAACAAGAATCCTATAATCAAGCCATCGCCCTGCTGAGAGAAATCCTCGACCAGGATGATTCAGCAGAACAGGCGCGGCTGCTGATCGTGCAGTCACTGCTTGGCTCAGACCGGGAAGATGAGGCCATTGTCGAACTCAGTCTCATCCCCCGCTATCGCAATTCGCCGGTGCAGCTCTCGCTGGCGCTTGGTAAGCTCTACGTTCGCCTGGATAACTACGACCAGGCAATAGCTCACCTGAACGCCGTCCTCAAGACCCACAATGACAGTTCCGCTCGCTATCTGCTCGGCGTTTTGTACTCCGAGCAGAATCGTCTGGCCGAATCGCTGGAAGTGCTGGAGGGTATCGAAGCAGACCAGGTGGAATTTGAAGATGCCGTCTCCTTGAGATCTAGAATTCTCCATCAGCAGGAGAAGGCGGCCCAGGCCCTGGAGATGCTTAACGAGTATATTTCCTTACCCTCCACCCGAAGACCGCTGTTCTATGTCATGGCAGCCTCGCTTTATCGGGACAGCGAACAGATGGAATTGGCCAGCGCCTTACTTGCCTCGGGCTATGCCAATTACCCTGACAATGAGCGGCTGCTCTTTGAATACGGGCTGCAGCTCGAACGGACCGATCGACTCGACGAGGCCATCGGCGTCATGGAACAGCTGCTGATCATCAACCCGGATCATGCTGAAGCCCTCAATTTCGTCGGCTACTCCTGGGCCGATACCGACCGCTACCTGGACCGCGCTTTGGTCTACATTCAACGTGCCATGGAGCTTAAACCTGGCAATGGCTACATCCAAGACAGCCTCGGCTGGGTCCATTTCAAGCTCGGCAATCTCGACAGAGCCAGGGACGAACTTCTCGCCGCTTTGAAATTGCTGCCTGATGACCCCTATCTGCACGATCATCTGGGCGATGTCTACCAGGCGCTTGGGCAGCGCAGCAAAGCTATCAAGGCATACAAAGAGGCGCTGAACTACTTCGATGACCAGGAGAAGAAAGCCGAAGTCCAAAAGAAAATCGATGCACTGCGTCAAAACTAGTCTGCCCAGAGCAGCAGCTTTAGTGCTGCTTCTCTCTCTTCTGGTGCTCAACGGCTGTGCAAAATCCCCGTGGACTTCCGTTCTCGAAGGTGAGCAGAGGAGTGGTGTCGAAGCGGCTTTTGCCAATTTTATCGACTCCCAGAACCTGTGTACCCCAAGCTGGGATGCGGAGGTTGCCATCACCTGGACTTCAGCCGTGCGCAATTATTCCTTCAGCGCCTACTGCCGAATGCTGGAACCATCATACTTAAGGGTTATCGTCAGTAATCCCCTGGGACAGCCGCTCAAAATCATAGGTATCAACAGTACGACCTATCAAGCCATAGACACGGTGCAGCGGTCGACAGTCACCGGCAGCCTGCGCTCCTGGGCGGTTCGTCACGACCTTCCGCTCAACCTGGTGCACGGTAGTTGGCTGGACTGGCTGGGCGGACGATCATCGGCCGGCGCCGAACAGATCGGTAAGATACGGCTCGATTCCGATGAGAGAGGAGCATGGTTCAGTATCCACATTGCCGACACCGAGGCAGTAGAGGAATATATCCTTTTTGACCGAGAAAAAGGAAAAATCGTCGAGCGCATTCTCATCGACGAACACGGCAAGGTGTTCGCCACCCTCGAATACCTCGAGTGGCAGGAGGTAGATGGGTGTCTCTACCCGGTGACTCTGGTTATCGGCGAATTGCCCCTGGGCGGCCGGGCCGAACTGCGCTTCTCGGATATCAGACAGAGCAGCTTTGAGCCGGCGGACTTCAACATCTATATCCCCCAGGGATTCAGCAGAACCTGGCTGCCTTAGTTGCTTTTCGCCGCTTCGTCCTGAAGTTCTTTTACGATAATTACAAAGAGATTTTCTTCTTTGAAAAAGAGCTGTTGAAGATCATAATTTCGATTAGGCACCAATACCAGTTCAACCCTCACCTTGTCTGGATCCGGTTCCTCAGATACGAGTATTCGATCGATGAATTGACCGCCTGCATCGATTGACGAGGGGATGGCCGAACCGATGCGAGCATCGAGAAAATGGCAAATCACCCGGGGCTCTCCCTTCTCCACACCGAATACAAGTGGCGGGTAGAAATGGTTGAGCCTGAACAGGACCGTTTCACTATTGTTGATGGATTTCTCAAACGAAACTTCGAGCAGTACCGGCCCTATCTCCTCGGCCTGAACACTCTGCTGAGGTTCCAATTGCTGCTCAACTTTGTCAGTTTCAGCCACTGCAGCAGTCTGCTCTTTGTCCTGCTCGTCAGTCTCTTGATCCATATCAGGCGACTGAACAGTTGCTGAATCAGGCTGTGCGGTTGGGGAAATTATTGTGGTTGATTCG
>JAHEER010000078.1 GCA_024640625.1 Desulfobulbaceae bacterium | reverse complement strand
CCTTGGACCTGTTTCGCCTGCCCGCCATCAGGGAAATTGTCACGGTAGTCGGCCATCGATCCGAGGAACTTGTTCCGATGCTACGGGACCGCCAGGCCCGTTTTGTACTGAATGAAAACTTCGGGGCCGGTATGTTCACCTCAATTCAGGCCGGGGTGACAGCGCTGGCAGACAGCTGCGCTGGTTTTTTCCTCCTGCCAGTCGATATCCCTCTGGTTCGGCAGGAAACGATTATCCAATTGCTTGAGGCCTATGCCGCTGATCCAACCCGGGTGATAATCCACCCGCAGTATCAGGGACGATGCGGCCATCCCCCCCTGATCTCCGCGAAACTTTTCAAACCGATACTGGCGCACACCGGTGACGGAGGCCTGCGCGCTCTTCTGCGGGCACACCAGGCACAGGCGCTCGTCTTGCCCGTAGACGATCCCTTGATACTCAAGGACATCGATACGACGGATGATCTGCAGATTTTAAGGGATCTATACCGGCAGCAGCCCAGGGAGCAATGAGGTGGGCTGCTATCGGTCCCTCTCAATTCGCTTGTCCAGGTGAAATTTGGCTCGAGGCCGCGAACCATCTCACCCGGAAATTGACCGCAAGGATCATAGCTGGAAAGTTGGGAAAGACAAAAAAACAGAATATGCTGCGTTGAGCCAGTCAGTATATTTTCTGAACCGTGCCGGTGTTTCTGGAGACCGGCCGCCGCACCCTGGGATAAGTATTACAGACAGGTGCTTCAGCAGAAGTGGTTAAACCCGAATCAGAAATAATTACCTAACGTACTGTTGTATGCGTATAACATTTATGCACTCCACAGCATTTGCAGTATGAATTATTTTCATTTTGATGTATTTCTGGTGTTATGCTACCCCATATAAGCCAGTGCAGGAGGGAAAGAAATGGATGAATTGATGCGTGTCATGACGCCCAGGCCCAGAAATGCAGAGACCCCACGCCCCTATCTCCGATCCTGGATCACGGCAAACAAGGTCTTCTTCGATAGGAATCAGGGAGAGATACCTGAGACGGAGATCGATCTTTCCACCTGGCGCCTGACCATCTCCGGCGAAGTGGAAACTCCGTTTACCGCAGATTTTGAGTATCTCCTGTCCATGCCCAAAGCGATTGTGGCGAATACCCTCGAGTGCTCGGGCAACAGCAGGTCTCTACTGGATAAAAAGGCCTCAGGGAATCCCTGGACCATCGGCGGTGTGGGAAACGCGGTTTGGGGAGGGGTCTGGCTCAAGGACCTGCTGGAAAAGGTAGTGGTTTCCTCAAATGCCTGTCATGTTGCCTTCGAAGGTTTTGACAAACCGCTGGGCAAGGCGCAGATCAAGTTTATTCGCAGTATTCCCCTCAGCAAGGCGCTATCTTCGACCCTGCTGGCCTACGAAATGAACGGCGAACCACTGCCGCTGAAGCACGGTTATCCGCTGCGTGTCCTGGCGCTCGGGTGGACCGGCGCCAATTGCGTGAAGTGGCTGGAAAAAATAACCCTTCTCGAGAAGCCCTTTGAAGGCTTTTACATGGACCAGGTTTACCGGATCCATCAACCCGATCAGGATCCCAAAACAGGGGAGCATGTCACAGGTATCGAGATAAAAGCAATCATTACCCAGCCGGAGCCGGAGGCGGAGCTGCAAATGGGAAGGGTGACGATCCTGGGCGCCGCCTATGCCGGTGAAGCAGATATTGACAAGGTGGAGGTATCCACCGATGGAGGAGCGTCCTGGCAGACTGCAGACTTCATCGGCCTGCACGAACAATATGCCTGGCGTCACTGGCAGTATGTCTGGCAGGTCGATCGCCCCGGCAGTTACAGGATTCTCGCTCGCGCCACCGACAGCAACGGGGAGAAACAGCCCATGCAGGCCAGCTGGAACAAGCTCGGATACAATAACAACGGGGTGGAAGAACACGGGGTGTCCGTGCAGATCACCTGAGAGCCTGGAGCGGCTGTGTTCTTGCCTCGTTTGAGCTGTTTACTCTTTCTCGAAATCGTCTTTTGAGGCGCCGCAAATAGGGCAGAGCCAATCATCGGGGACATCTTCCCAGGCGGTACCGGGCTCCACCCCAGTATCAGGATCACCTGTCTCTGGATCATAGACATACCCACAAACGATGCACACCCATCTCTCCATAACCTGCACCTCTCTTTAAAGTACCGAAAGCTTGCCAGATTTACCCACTCGGGTTAATCCGCACGTTCATTTTGGAAATGTACAATCCGCCGCTGCCCGTGCTTGTCATCAGATGATGCACCAGTCTACCACGCAGATCGATTCAATACCATGACTTTTGGCTCGTCCGCCGACCGACCATCCGCGCTGCCATTGGTCACGGCCCGGTAATTTTGCAGATAACGGCGGCGCGGCGGGGCTATTTTTTTCGCATCACTTCCGTGGTGAGCAGAATAGTGACGTCTTTGCCCACTGCCCCCATTTTATAGTATTTCCCGTCTCCCACGCCATAATCGAGACGATCTATGGTGAGCTGACCGTTGAAACCGGCCACTTCCGTATTTTTCACCAGTGGGTGGTCCCGGCTTCCGGCATAGGTCAGGGGAAAGCTTATATCTCGGGACACGTCCTTTATGGTTAGGGTCCCGTTGAGCTCGAAAGTAGTGTCGTCTTTTTTGACTATGCTGCTGCTCACGAAGGTAATCAGGGGGTACTTTCTGGCGCCAAGAAAATCTTCCGAGAGCAGGTGCTTGTCTCTTTTTCTCAGACCGGTATCGATGCTTTTGACCGTTATCTTGAAAGATATCTCACTTGCTTCGGGGGTCAGCGGGTCAAACAGCACACGCCCCTCGTAATCCTTGAAGCGCCCAATCACGTCGGAATAAATATGGGTGACCCGGAAATAAAAATTGGTGTGATCCCTGTCAATGTCCCAGGAAGGGACCTGGGCAGATGTGAATACGGGGGCAAGGCTTATTATACAGGCGATAGCGAAAGGCAAGGTTGATTTCATTTGCCTGGAGACCTCCTTGTTGATGGTGACTATGACAAATCAGCTACTGTAGTGGCAGCAGTGGACGGACAATGATCTTTGCGCATACTGCATTAACAAGATGAGCTGGGCCGAGCAGGTGAACTCCCCCCCCATCCTTTTGCAGATGCCACTTGAGGCTCTCAGCACTGCCGGTCTGGAATTTCCAGCAGGCGACTTGCCCTGCACAGAACACCGGTTGACCGCACCACATAGGCTAAACGGCGCAGTCGGGACAAATGGCTTTGCAGGTCTTACAAGTATGCTCATTATGATTACACGATAAGACCGGGCAACAATAGTGGTAGGTGCAGATCGACTAGCCGCCAATCGTGGCGCCTTAACCAGAATAAATTGACTGGCCATGACCAAGAGAAACGAACACCAAGTGGACAGCAGGCGACTGGTTCTTGCTGGAGCGGTAAATTTTCGCGATCTGGGCGGACACCTGGGCAGCGGGCTGCAGCCGATACGCCGCGGTCTGGTGTATCGATCCGATCATCTTGCCAGGTTGACTGCGGCTGATCATGAAGTGCTGTCGGAGGTGGGCTTGAAGACGGTGTGCGATCTGAGAAGCGAGCGCGAGCGGGAGCGGTCACCGGACCGTCTGCCGTCCACAGATTCGCTTCGTTATCTTTTCCTGCCGGTGGAGGACAGTCAGTTTGATCCAGCCACTGCCCTGGAGCGCCTGAAAAACGGCGACCGGGAGTGGCTCTCCCTCGATTTCGTCATTGCCTTATATCGCCGTTATCTGGATGATTTTGGTCCGGTCTGGGGTACGGTTCTGACCCTGGCCGCCTCTGAGTCCAATCTTCCGCTGGTCTTCCACTGCACGGGAGGCAAGGATCGTACCGGCATCTGTGCCGCTCTGCTGTTGCTGCTGCTCGGGGTGAAAGAAGAAGCCATTCTGGCGGATCATCAGTTGTCAACCATCTGCAACGCCGATCGTGTCCAACCCCTATTTGACAAGCTTGCCTCCCTGGGGGTCGGACCTGACCTGGCGGGCCCCTATCTGCAGGCGCCCGCGGAGCCGCTGGCTGCCATGCTCGACTACCTGAGCACCAGGTATGGAAGCGTCGAAAATTATCTGCTGAACCAGGCTGGAATGGAAGCTTCGACCCTGTCGAATTTGCGGGCCCTTCTCTTGCAGTGAACGCTGTGCCGCTGATTTCTGAGCCCTCCAATGGCGGCGGTTATCCCCCGTCTGTCGAGTCGTCAGCGTCGATCAAACAATTGCGCGTCCAGGCGCGGTGGGCGACGCTGCTGCTCCTTCTGCCCTGGCTGGTCAGCGTCTTTATCTTTGTCTCGACCAGCCGGCTTGACCCGGCGGCCGGTGCGGCCCTGCTGCCGGCAGTCGGGGTGGCTCTTTATCTGGTGCAGACCCTGTGGAGAAACCTCGAAAAAAATCGCTCAACGCAGGATCCAGCCTCTCTCTACAATACTTTGGGAGCAGCCAACTGGCTGACCCTGGCGCGCAGCGCCGCCGTCGTCTCGCTGGCCTGCCTGCTGCCGCTGGCCCATAGCCAAGCCGGTGGGGTTCTTTATTATACCAGCCTGACCGCGAGCCTGGTCTACCTGGCTGTGGCGCTCGCAGACCTAGTCGATGGACTGATCGCCAGAACACAGGGAAGAGTGACTGAACTCGGCAAAATACTGGACATCGAGACCGATGCGGCCGGCCTCTTGGTTGCCGCTCTGGTCGCCGTTGCCCTTGACAGGATACCAGGTTTTTATCTCGCTGCCGGCGCCATCTATTACCTTTACATTCTTGCTCTACATCTGCGCCGCCAGAGGAATTTACCCCTTGTCCACCTGCCGCCGCGGCCCTACGGCCGGATTACTGCCGGTTTTCAAATGGGCCTGCTGGTGGTGGTTCTGATACCGATATTTTCGCCCCTGTTCTGTTCCATTGCCGCGCTTTTTTTCATGGTGCCGCTCGTGTTTGGGTTTGGCAGAGACTGGCTGGTGGTGTCCGGCCGCCTGGCGACTGATGCCAGCCAACAGAGCAGGGTGGATAAATTGGCAGCGCAGCTGACGCGCGTGTACGTGTCGCCCATTATTCGAATTATCATGCTGGCCGCCTGCGGCTATCTTCTCATGACATCCTGGCCGGCCCCGGTCCCGTTTTTCTGGCTGGTCACTGTGGGGGGAACCTGCCTGCTGGCAGGTGTCGGTTTTTTGGGGCGCGGTGCCAGCCTGCTGCTGATGCTGCTGCTGGGTAGCAACCTGTCGCCCTATGAAGCCTCGTTGGCGCCCGTTCTGATCTTTGCTGGTGCGGTAATCCTGTTGCTTTGCGGAACGGGTTCGTGGTCGGTCTGGGCTCCTGAGGATGATATTCTGTATCGCCGCCGCCTTTCCCGATTCGGGCTGATCTCTGGATGACTGCCTCGTTCGGGCTGGGCAGCGAACTGGGTTTCAGTATTTGTCTGATAATCCGGCTGCGAGATGTTATCATTAACCTGCTGGGTAGCGGTCTCTTGATGAAGTATTTGACTTGCATAAAAAAGACAAGTATCATCAGCAACATAGCGTAATAACGCTGGTAATATCCGTAAATTGCCAGCTGCGGACCATAATCCTGCCGATGGCACGGTGAATTTTACAGCTCCAAGATGACTGGATTGACACGTCCCGCTACAAGGGCGCAGGAACAACCTTCGGGCGTACCCTTGGAACTCTGCTGTATTCAATCGTATCGCCAGGATCAGCAGCCACCTTTCTGAGCCGGAGCACCAGCACTGTGGCACATAACGACAGCAGACTCAACTACAGCCAGGAAGCCTGGTTCAACAGCTTGCCTGAGTTGGCGTCAGAGTTTCATCGACGGCACCAGCGCCCACTGGTGACGATTTCCTATGCCCAGAGTCTTGACGGCAGCATAGCCACAAGGAACCGGGAACAACTCGCCCTGAGCAGCCCTGAGGCGATGGTTCTCACCCACCGCATCAGGGCAGTCTCGGATGCCATTGTCATCGGAATAAATACGCTGCTGACCGATGATCCTCTCCTGACCGTCCGCCATGCCGAGGGGCACAACCCCCAACCCATTGTTCTGGACAGCAACCTTCGGGTTCCCTCCTCTGCCCGCCTCCTCAACCATAGCGACCGGCGTTGCTGGCTGGCCTGCACCGACAGCAACAGTCCACAGAGGTGCAGACAAGTCGAAGAGCTGGGGGCAGAGCTACTATGCTGCGGCGCCGACCTGGCCGGCAGGGTGAATCTCTTTGATCTGCTTAACCTATTGGGAAGAAAAGGTATTAAAAGCATCATGGTCGAAGGCGGCAGCCAGGTTATCACCAGCTTTCTTGAGAGCCGATTGGTCGACAAACTTATTATTACCGTCGCTCCGCGTCTGGTCGGCGGTCTCTCAGTGCTGGATCGACCGGCTGCGGGAGGCTCGTTTTTGCGGCTTAATTCGGTTTCCTATCAATCCTGCGGCCCTGATTTGGTGCTCTGGGCATTGCCGAACTGGCAGGTGACATGAGACGCCTGCGTCTGCAGTTTGTTGAACCAGGACGGGTTCGGGTCCTGGAGGAATCAGCCCCTGAGCCCGTAGCCGGGCAGGTTCTGGTAGAGGCCGACTTCTCAGCGATCAGTCCGGGTACGGAAATGCTGGTCTACCGCGGCCAATGGCCGGCAGAGTTGTCCCGGGACAGCACCATCGCGGCACTTTCGGGCACGTTCGCCTATCCCGTCTCTTATGGCTATGCCTGCGTCGGCCGGATCATTGCAGTGGGCCAAGATGTGTCAGATGACTGGCTCAACCGCCGGGTTTTCGGGTTTCAGCCCCACCAGAGCCATTTCTGTGCGGACCTGGACGTTCTGCAGCCGATACCCGATGATATCAATGATCACACGGCCCTCTTTCTTGCCAGTATGGAAACTGCCGTGAATTTGCTGCTTGACGGTGGCCCCCTGATCGGAGAGCAGGTGGTGGTCTTTGGACAGGGTATCATCGGGCTTCTTACCACAGCGCTTTTGGCCCGTTTTCCCCTGGCCGCGCTGAGAACCGTGGAGCGCTTCCCGAAACGGCGGACGGCCTCACAACAATGCGGGGCCACCGGATGTTATGCCCCGGATGATGCGGATCTGCTGCAGACGCTTGGAGCCAGCGCCGGCCAGGGCGGCAAGGCGGATTTGATCTACGAGCTGTCCGGCAACCCGAAGGCGTTGGCGGCCGCCCTTTCGCTTAGCCGTTTCAGTGGTCGTGTGGTCATCGGCTCCTGGTACGGGAGTAAACCGGTCGAGCTGGATTTGGGATCGTTTTTTCACCGCGGCCGGGTGGCGCTGGTCAGTTCCCAGGTAAGCAGTCTGGCCCCGGAACTGACCGGGCGCTGGCACAAAAGTCGAAGGCTGCAGCTGTCCTGGGATATGTTGCGGTTGATCAAGCCCGCCGTCTTTATTACCCAGACCTTTGCTTTTGACGAGGCTGCCCGGGCTTATGATTTGATTGACCGCAGCCCGGACCAGACGATCCAGGTAATTTTCGATTACCGGCTCTGAAACAAGACCGGCACTGGAGGAATCAGCATGTACCGCCTTGGCGTAAGCAGGAGGTTCGAGGCCCGCCATTACCTGGTTGGAGGCGACTGGGGCGAGGAGAATAATGAGCATTCCCACCAGTATAAGGTGGAATTGATTCTGGAAGCACGGAATCTCGATCCGCACGGTTTTCTGGTGGATATCGTCGAAGTTGAAAAACATCTGGACGAAGTTGTCGCCCAATTCGGCGGCAAGACTTTGAATAGTATCGACGTCTTGAGCGATCGAAATCCCAGTATCGAAGAACTCGCCACCGTCCTGCAGGGCCTTTTCGCACAGCGCCTCAGATCATTTCAGCTCGAGGCCATCACGGTGATCGTCTGGGAGGATGATAGTGCCTGGACCTCGTATCGGACTGCAGTCTGATGCGCATTGGGCTGGTCATTTACGGATCTCTTGATACCCTGACCGGCGGCTACCTGTATGATCATATCGTGGCCAGGGAGCTCGAGCAGCGGGGCCACGAACTGGAGATCATCAGCCTGCCGCAGGGTCCCTACCTGTTTAACCTGGCACGGGGACTTTTTCCCCCAAAGCACCCGCTTCTCAGGAAGCGACACTATGAAGTGCTCCTCCAGGACGAGTTGTGTCATCCATCGCTTCTGCGCTTGAACCGCCATCATCATCCATCCTCTCCGCCCTCTGTAGCGGTAGTGCATCACCTGCTGTCGAGCGAGCCCCGGGCTCAATGGTCTAATCTGTTCCTCTCGGCGGTGGAAAAGAGCTATCTGCGCACGGTAGATGGCTTTATCTTCAACTCGCAGTCGACCAGACAGAGCGTGGAAGCAATGGTTGGGGATCTGCGCCCGCAGGTGGTCGCCTATCCTGCGGGTGACCGGCTCGGCTTTCAGCTATCGACCGAGGATATAGCCTCCCGGTGCCGTCGGCCTGGCCCGTTGCAGTTGCTTTTTCTCGGTAATATTGTTCCCCGTAAAGGGATACTGCCGCTTATCGAAACCCTGGCGGGGATTGATCGGCGTCTCTGGCGCCTCTCGGTGGTCGGTGGCCTCGACTTCGATCCAGACCATGCAGAAAGAGCCAGACAGCGCGTCAGACAATTGGATCTGTCTGATCAGATTACCTTCCTGGGGGCATTGTCGGAGGAGCGGCTCAGCGGACAGCTGTGCCGGTCTCATCTGTTCTGCATGCCGTTCTCTTATGAAGGGTTTGGCATAGCAATGCTCGAAGCAATGGCCTTCGGGCTGCCCGCTCTAAGCAGTGCGGAGGGGGCGGCGGCTGAGACGGTAACACACGGCAGCAATGGCTTTTTGATTGCTCCGGCAGACAGCGGGGGACTGCGAGCGCTTATCGTCCAATTGCATCAGGATCGAGATCAGTTGACACGGCTGTCGCTGGAAGCATACCGCGCTGCAACAAAGAGACCGGGCTGGCAGCATACCGCGGCAACCATTGAGCGCTTTCTTGAGACGCTGGTTTCGGCTCAGTACCCTCATGCAGATCGAGATTTTGATACACCCACAGACCAGCACGCAAAGCGATGACCATTGACCAAAACGAGAGGTACACCAGGTCGGCGAAAAGGGGGAACAGGAGCGCTGCACAGCGCTTTTCTCCAGATTATCTGGAAGCCAAGAAAAGTATTGACGATCGGGCCTTGAATAAAGAGGTCTGGAGGAAACTCACCCAGGAACTGGCTTTTTATCCAGCCACCGGACCGCTGCAGGTTTTGGAAATCGGCGCCGGCATCGGCACCATGTTCGAGCGGGTTGTCGACTGGGGTCTGCTGAAAGGTGAGGCCGTCTATACTGCCACCGACAATGATCCGGTGCAGACGAATGCGGCCAGGGAATATCTCACCAGATGGGCCGGGAGAAACGATTATCTGCTGCAGTGGGAGGGGAAACAGCTGGCCCGATTGCGCACTCCTGAAGCGATGGTGACGCTGATAATCCGGCAGGTGAGCGTCGAGGAGCTTGCGTCAGGATATGAGTCACCGCACTCGTGGGACCTGTTCATTGCCCATGCCGTGTTCGATCTGATCGATTTCGCTGCGCTGCTTCCGGACCTGCTGCTCCTGCTCAAGGACCATGGCCTGTTCTATTCGACCTGCAACTTTGACGGAGCGACCCGATTTCTACCGTCTTTTAAAGGGGACGAAGAGATAATCACCCGTTATCATGAATCGATGGAAAAGCGTCTAAGCGGGGCGAGCCATACCGGAAGGAGGCTGCGTCTCTTTCTCGAGAAGCAGGGACTGGATGTGCTGGCCAGCGGCCGTTCGGACTGGTTCATCAGTCCGGGACAAGATGGCTATAGCCCCGCAGAG
The DNA here is from genome assembly GCA_024640625.1 of Desulfobulbaceae bacterium. Taxonomy (GTDB): domain Bacteria; phylum Desulfobacterota; class Desulfobulbia; order Desulfobulbales; family Desulfocapsaceae; genus JABDQA01. The sequence goes on along the minus strand of JAHEER010000078.1, from coordinate 4,951 downwards.
AACTCTTTTCTGAGGGCCATTATCGACCTGGTGGATGGAGAACTTTCCATCGGCCGGGATACACCGCCCGACCTTGCTGCCTGGGTCCGTCAGCGAAGAGACCAGATGGCGGCGGGTACCCTCTCGTTTAGAGCCCGTCATCTTGACCTACTTGCCCGCTGTGGTCCTCTTGCGGGTATATGACTCATCGGTCAACGGCTTTTTCTAAAATGGATTGCTGCATCCGCGCCCGTGTGCGCTGGAAATTAATAGGAAACAGCTGTGCTCACGTTCAGCAGGAATATTTATGGTCGAGAAGAAGGACTTTGCCACGGCTTGGCAGGAGAAAGATTTAGGGGCATTAACTTTGCCATGGTTCATCACGTAGGAGTTAGGTAGATTAAATGGCAGCCCTCACGCGATTGGCTGAGGAACTTAATAAACTAGCAGGAGCATTAAAATGAAATCGAAAAAATATGACGACGGGATGGCGGCGAGGAGAAAAGTTCTTGGAGATGAATATGTCGACAAAGCAATAGCATCTGCCACTGATTTTACCAAGCCTCTACAAGATTTAGTAACTGAAAACTGTTGGGGTGAAATATGGGTTGACGGGGTGCTTCCAGATAAAACGAGAAGTCTGGTAACTATTGCCACCCTGGCAGCACTGAAAGCTTCGACTGAATTGAAAGCCCATGTCCTTGGAGCGTTGCGCAACGGCTGCACGGTTGAGGAAATTCAAGACGTACTGCTCCAGTCAGTAGTTTACTGTGGTGTGCCATCTGGCATAGAGGCTTTCAGGGCAGCTAAAGAAGTGATTGACAATTGGGAAAGCATTACCCACAAGCCAGATTGACTGAGTAACTATTAACCATTCTTAGAATCTGAATTAGGTTCTGGATCTACTTTGAAACGATTAGCTTTCTTCTCGAGGTCTACCAACGAACAGGCAGAAGATACTGATCAAGTTTGCGGCCTGGTTTTCAGTTCTGAGTGCTGTTTTCTTTATATTCAGGAAACAGAAAATCAGCCTGTCAGGACGGAAATTAACTTTTCTTTTTGCAACTCTTATTTTCGGTATCGTTCTTGGAGCAGATCCAAGCCCTATGGGAACAGTCAAAGACGCCATTCACCTCTTTGCAACGCCAGGGGCGCTATTTCCGCCTAGAATGTTCGCCCCCTAAGAGCACTCTGAGGGCAGTTCTGTTAAGGCAGGGAAGACTCGTGAATCAATTGAGCCTGCGCTATGTGGCAATGGATGGAGTCCACCTGAGCGTCGATCACCTGTTCATAGGGACTGAACTGAAACTCCACCACCATCGTTGAGTCAATGTGATTCTGGTGATGAATGGTATGGCCTGCGGGCGATGAACAGCGTTCACTCTTCAAATGGTAGCCATGGCTTGTCGTATAATCCAGGCGAGCCTGGCAGACCACTTGTGCCCCCACATCAAGCTCCGACTGCACTGCGGCTGAGAGGCGATAGGATATTTCCAGGTTGCAGCCGCGATGATGGCTGCAGTCGTCTTCTGCACATGAAAGCCAGGCCCCGGTGACATCGAGACGAAGCGACTCTTTCTGCTCGACTTGCGCTGGTTTAACCAGCGGCTGCGGTGGTGGCTTCTGATGAAAATGAGCATAGAGCTCAGGGGGCAGGCGCTCGGCGTCGGGGGAAAGAAAAGGCAGGGCAGAAAGGTTTGCTGAGCAGCAGAACAGAATGAACAGCACCAGAAAAATGAGCAGCCGCGAATTTTTTTTTCTCCGGACTGGCGTGGTCATGGTTGGCATCTCTCAAATTCAGACTGCATCAGGGAATCTCAATTTGTAGTACTCATTTGAACTATACACGGGCTGATCCGGCAGCACAATACCACACCGTCATATTACTACCTAGTATCAGCTATTTAGGTAAACCGTGAAATGTGCGGCCGGGTGTCGGTGTCGGTGGTGTGATGCGCAAGTTAAGCTTGAAATTAATCAGTAATATAATAAAATACTTCGGCAGATACCACAGCGAAGTATGCTGGTTTAGCCTGTCAGGCTTTTCGTCTTTGTCGAAGAAAGGTAGCGATCATCATCATTTATCTCAGGTTTGAACAATATATGTGGGAAGCGTGGCGCGATTGCGGCGGCCACAGAAGTAGAAATGAATGTAATGGAGGTTAGTAGATGTTGAGCAGAAAATTAATAATGGCGGCAGTAGGTTTTAGTGGGGCCGCACTATTGATGGTTCCCGGAACCATCATGGCGGAGAATGCCAAGCCGAAGGTCCTGAAGCCCTGTATGCAGTGTCATGCCGATACACCGGACAACGGAATTCGTGGAAAGCTTGGCAGTGTATCCATGAAGGCGGAAACCATCAAGGTTGACACCGGCGGGGCGTCCTGGCTGGTTAATTTTGATGAGGATACGGATCTGAGCGGCGCCGAGGCGCTCAACAAGATTCCTGCCGGTAAAGAGGTGCTTATCACCTTTTATGAAGAAGACGGCGCCCTTTACGCCGAGTCTGTGGATGTCAAACAGCCGGCTAAACTCGATCCGGCCATTCTCATCAAGATAGATGAACTGGCACCGCTGATCGAGCAGGGTCCCGAAAAGGGTAATTTCGCCATTGTCGATGCCCGGCCTGGAAAACTTTTCCTTGAAGGACATATCCCCGGGGCAATTTCAATTTATGATGCCCAGTTCGATAAGAATCTGGACAAGCTGCCGAAGAACAAGGACAACCTTCTTATCTTCTACTGCGGAGGGCCCACCTGACAACTGAGTCCATCTTCTGCCCGGCGGGCAGAAAAACTTGGTTACACCAACATCAGAGTATTCCTCGATGGTATGCCGGCCTGGAAAAAAGCGAAGAAACCGCTGTATTCCAGTTCCAAGTCGCTGAAGAAAATGATGGAGACCGAGACTCCGGTGGTTTTGATTGACGTCAGAGATGCAGAAAGCGCCAAGGCAGCCCATATCGAAGGAGCGGTTTCAATTCCGGCCGCTCAGCTTGCCGAAGCAAAGGAGCGTTTTCCTTCGATCAAGAAGGCTCCCATAGTACTTTACGGAGCCGACACCAAGGCGGGGCTCGAGAGCTTTCAGCAGGTAAGGGACTGGGGCTACATGAACACCACGGTTCTGATTGGTGGTTTTGAGGGCTGGCAGAAAGGCGAGCTGCCCGTGGCCACCGGCGCAACTGCCACCGAAATCGTCTACGTTCCCAAACCCAGAGCTGGTTCTGTCGACATCGCATCGTTTGCCAAAGCGATAGACAGCAAGACCACCGACGTGGTGATTCTCGATGTGCGCACCGACGACGAGACCGAAGCGGGCAAAATTGCCGGCGCCATCGCCATTCCCGCTGAAGAGGTTGTAGAGAGACTCGATGAGATTCCCAAGGATAAGCAGGTCTACATTCACTGCAGCACCGGCATCAGAGCGGAAATGGCTTACGTCGCCCTGAAGGAAAAGGGCTACAAAGCCAGTTTCCTTGACGCTAATATCGAAGTTTCCGACAGCGGCAGCTACGAAATTACCGAAAAGGAATAACTATCACATCACAGGCGTTGGCCTTTAGCAACGCCTGTTTCCTGATCGATCTGGACGAATACCCTGAGTCTCGCCCCGGGTATCCGTCCAGATTTCTTTTTGTCAATTGATATAGGCAGGAGGCCCCATTGAAACGACTCATTTTTTCTATCACCTTGCTGTGCATCGCCTGTGCGCTGCCCGTCCAGGCCAAAACCGACGTATATGGAAAAGGGGTAAGCCTGAGCGAGGCCACCCCGGTTTCTGCAATTCTCGATAATCCCGACTCCTACCTGGGAAAGATGGTCAGGGTTGAGGGTATGATCATCGAGGTCTGTGCCAAGAGAGGCTGCTGGATGTATGTAGCCGGGGACCGTCAGGGTGAAAAAATTCAGGTCAAGGTCACTGACGGGGAGATCGTCTTTCCGATGAGCGCCTCAGGCCGTCTTGGGGTGGTCGAGGGTATCGTGGAAGAGCTCAAACTGTCCCGTGAAGAGATGATCAAATATCTTGAGCATCTTGCCGAGGAGAAGGGGCAGCCCTTCGACCCCGCGACGGTAAAAGATGAGAGAATGATCAGACTCAGGGGCCTGGGTGCCGAGATAGAGGGGTAGAGAGCGGCCTGATGAAGTGGCGAAAGTGGAACATCATCATTCATCGGGACCTTGGCTATCTCTGTTTCGGCTTGACCATTCTCTATGTGATTTCCGGCATCGCGGTCAATCATATCCATGAGTGGAATCCGACCTACAAAATCGAGAAGAGCATGGTCGAGGTCGATCTTTCGACCGTCGATACCGCAGACGACCGGGCAGTGACCGCGACCGTGCTCGATCAGCTTGGTGAAGCGGGCGAGTTGAAAAATATTTATCGTCAGGATGGCCGGACGCTGAAGATATTCGTAGTCAACAACAACATCACCGTTGATGTAGCCAACGGTACCGTGTTTCAGGAGAAATCCACCACGCGGCCGCTGCTCTACCAGGCCAATTTTCTGCATCTGAACCATGCCAAGAAGCTGTGGACCTGGTTCGCCGATCTTTACGCTGCCTGTTTAGGCATCCTGGCACTGAGCGGCATCCTTATTTTAAAAGGCAAGAAAGGGTTGTCGGGAAGGGGGAAGTGGCTGGTTGGTATCGGTTTTCTGACCCCGATTTTCTTTCTCTGGCTTTATTCTTGAATTTTTTCTTCATATCCTCTTTCCCGGCGGTCTCCGGGATATAATTTCCTGCCCTAAATGACTTCTTTCCTGCGCCCTGACCGCAGCCGGTAGAGTAGTTTTTACATAGCCTGATCCGCACCTGAGTAATAATTACCCACCTGATCCACCGGCCTGGGCTGACTCAGCTTCTTCTCTCAACGTGATAACGCCTCGGAAACAAACGCTTTGTAAAGAAAATAATTAAATAACCGCGTAATCCACCAGTTTTACTGGTGGGTCCCAGCTGTGCTAAGCAGG
>JAHEER010000190.1 GCA_024640625.1 Desulfobulbaceae bacterium | reverse complement strand
CCCAGTCCAACGACGACAGAGACGTATACGGTTTTGCCAGATCAGACGCCTCGGTTTCGATCGTGTTGCTGTATGTCAGAGAAGGCGTGCTGCGCGGCACGAGAAGATTCTTTATCGAAGATACTTTCGGCAATGATCAGGCCATCTTGTCGCAGATCCTCAAACAAGTCTATGATGAGCGGTCCCTACCGCCCCACCTCCTGCTGCTGCCCTTCGAGATCGATGACCAGCGCCTGCTGGCTGAGCGGTTGTCCGAACTTGCGGGGAGAAAGACCGCGTTGAGCGTACCCCGGAGAGGGGACAGAAAAGACCTTGTTGCCATCGCCAACGCCAATGCCAGGCAGCGGTTTGATGAAATCGAAAAGAAACGCGCCTCCTGGCAAGCCTTGTCCGCGGATTTGCACAAAAGACTGAACCTGAGCCGGCAGCCTCGGCGCATCGAATGCGTCGACATTTCCAACATCAGCGGTACCAATGGTGTGGGGTCACTGGTTCGTTATGAAAACGGCGAACCGGTCAAAAACGGCTACCGGCGCTACAAGATTAATGAGGTGGATGGACCTGATGATTATTCGATGATGAGAGAAGTGCTCAATCGTCGATTTGCTGAACAAAAAGAGGTAGATGATTTCCCGGAACTGCTCATGGTTGACGGCGGTAAAGGACAGCTGGCGGTGGCCGAATCCATATTGAAAGAAAATAATCTCCTTCAGACAATTGATCTTATCGGCATAGCCAAAGAACGGCAGGACGAGGGTGAAAAGCTTTACCGCCCAGGACGCAAGAACCCCATCATCCTCCCGGCCCACAATCCGGTGCTGCTCTATCTGATGAGGATCAGAGACGAAAGCCATCGCTTCGGCGTCACCTTTCACCGCTCACTCAGAAACAAGCAGACCCTTAGTTCTAAATTGGATGAAATTCCCGGGGTGGGGCCGGTAAGAAAAAAACAATTGCTGAAACAGATCGGCAGCCTGAAAAAAATTTCTGAAGCTTCAGTTGCCGATCTCATGACCGTGGATGGCATTGGAGCAGAGCTGGCGGAGGAGATCCACAATTATTTTCAGATTGCGCCAGTGAGCGGGTGACCGAACAAGAACTTCAGTGGCAGCCGCAGCCGCAATCGGAGCTGCAGCCGCCATGGGACTGTAATTCTGCAATGGCCGTAACGATCTCTCTGGGCTCGGGGGTGGAAACCATGTGCAGCTCAAACTTCATTTTCACGGTATCATCGCTGTCGGGCAGGATAAGGTTGGAACCCATGGCCTGGCAGAGCCAGCCAAAATAGGAATGCAGCCTGTTTTTATCGATCTCCAGCTCAAACACCTCCTGCAGGCCGAGCCCGTCTATGGCCATTTCGAAATCGCTCAAACCCTCTGTGCCGATGCCGTAAATGAAAGAAAATTGAGCCGCTTCAGAGATATGCTCGATGGGCTTATCACCTGTTGAGGCCCAGACATTAAAGGTCAGCTTTTTTAGATTTTTCTCCAGCTTTTCCATTGACTAATGGCACCTTCTGTTAGCATGTATCTTAATGGTTCAACCGGGACTGCAGTTCTGCCGTGCGCAGCATGGAGATGGAACCGTGCAATGCAGCGACCGCGGTTTCCACCCTAAGTATGCGGTTGCCCAAACTAAACTGGTCAAATCCCTGAATCCGCATCTGCTCCAGTTCATAGTCATTCCAGCCGCCTTCCGGCCCCAAAGCCACCAGGACCGGGGCAATCCCGGCCTTGTAGATGGTTGCCAGTCCTTCGCCGCCGTGAGGATGGGCAACAAGCATCTGCTCATATCGGTCTTTTATAGCCGGGATGACGTCCTGCATAAACGGTTTAAAACCACGATAAAACGAGAAATGTACCAGGCGGGTATCGACAGCCTGCTCCAACCCTTCCCGGACATGGCGCTTCCAGCCCTGGTCTTGCACCACCGATGAGTCCCAATAACTTTTCTCAACCTTGGCCGCATTGACGACAAACACCCGGTCGACACCTAAGGCGGTAAGGTGGCTGATGATTCGTTTGAAGACGATGGGCCTGGGCAGGGCCAGCATGACATCCACAGGGGCAACCGCCTCAGGATATCCCTGAAGGTTCAGTTCAAGGGTGACCACACAAGGTTTGGCTCTGCTGAGCTCTTTTATAATGCCATAACCGGTTTTTCCATTTAATATGCCAACGGTTACCCGGTCCCCCTGAGCGCAGCGCAACACTTTTACGATATGCTCAGCCCGGTGATCCCTGAGCGTTGCCAGGTTACCGCTGACCTCCTCACTGTCCAGAAGAATGATGTTCATTTTTTGTTATAATTGCCAGGTATACTTAGCTACAATTGTCGTATTTCACAGATTGGCAATCTCAACACCCAGGTAAAGACGTATCCGCCAGCTGCCATGATGGTCATTTATAATATAATTGCCCTGTTACTGACACCGCTGTTCGCTCTGGTGCTGCCGATTTATCTGCTGGTACATCCTGAAAAGCGCAAGGTTATTTCTAAAAGATTAGGGTTCGGTCTCGAGCTCCCTGTTCGGCGAAAAAAAACTACCCTGTGGATACATGCGCTCTCCGTGGGTGAAGTAACTTCTGCCCATCACCTGGTGCAGCAATTCCACCGCCATCACCGGGAATCGACAGCCGTAATTTTTTCGACAACCACTCTAAGCGGGCAGCAACTTGCAAAGCGTCTGATCGGCCCTTACTGCGATGCCCTTATATATTACCCGCTCGACTTTCTGCCGGTGATAAAATATTTTCACAGAAAAATCCAGCCCGACCTGTTCATCTTGATAGAAACAGATTTCTGGCCCAATATGCTCAACTGTTTGGCCGGTTCGAAGGTGCCGGTTCTGCTCTTCAACGGCAGGATTTCCGAGCGCTCCATGAGACAGTATCGTCGATTTTCTTTTTTCTTCGCGCCGCTTTTCGATAAATTCACCATGCTCTGCATGCAGACCGGTACTGATGTGAAAAATATGGTTCGACTCGGTATCGCCGAAAGCAAGGCCATTACCATGGGCAACCTTAAGTTTGGCAGCTGCAAAAAAGCAGAGCTTGAGTCGTCCAGGCTGGATAGGATTTTTCCTTCACAAAGTATCATCGTCTGTGCCGGCTCCACCCATGAGGGTGAGGAAGAATCCATCCTCGACGCTTTTTTGAGTGCAAAGAAAACAACCGGCGAGTCGCTGCATCTGATCCTCGCTCCCAGAAAGATATCAAGATGCGATGATCTCACCGAGTTGGTAAAAAATCAGCGCTTGTCGGTCTCGCTCTTCTCCACTGCCGATGCAGACTGCACGGATGTGACCATAGTCGATACCCTTGGCGATCTCGCCACCCTCTATCGCTATGCCGATGTGAGTTATATAGGAGGCAGTCTCGTCGATGAAGGCGGGCACAATCCCCTGGAGGCAACGCGCTACGGCTGTCCGGTGCTGTTCGGTCCGCATATGGACGATTTTTCTGAAATCAGCAGGGATTTGCAGCAGTGCGGCGCTGCTTTGGTGGTAGAAGATTCTACTTCTCTGCGCGACACCCTCGAGCGTCTGATCACAGATGCGAATGTAAGAAAGGAAATGGGTGAACGAGCTTTGCACTACAGCACCAGTTACAATCATGTCATTGCTGATCACCTGCAGTTGATCCACCGCTATCTTTGATATCTATCCAGCGCTTCATCACACACTATGCACTCACTTTTGCCACCCTTTCCTACATCACTGGAATCCTGCTGCACTCCACGCTGAAAGGGCATGAATTAGCGGGCCGGATTTTCCTGCTGGGTGTCATAACAGCCGCCCTCTCCCTGAGATTTATTGGTTTAAGGCTCCCGACTCCCCTGCTGATTATTCCCATTTTTTTCTTTTTTGGAATCCTGCAAGGCGCAGAGAATCGCTCCGAGACTGTTGACCCGGCACATATCGTTGTCACAGTAAATGATCAGCAGCGAATCGTCGTGGTTGGCACCCTGTCTGAAATGGTTTCTGAATCAATGCATACCAGCCGGGCAGTGGTTGAGGTGAAATTTATCCGCACGGCTGAGGACCGGGAATTTACCCGGCAAAACGGTAAGATTCTTCTCGTCCTCAGGGGATCCTGGCCCGCAACCATCGTCCCCGGTCAGTCCCTCATCGTGAACACAAAAATTCAGGTGCCTGCCCGGGCGGCGG
>JAHEER010000077.1 GCA_024640625.1 Desulfobulbaceae bacterium | reverse complement strand
GGTGAGTGCGCTTGGACGGAGCACCGACCGTATCTAATTACCACGCATGGTGCGCTATCCATACTATAGATAGTGAAGGCCGCACAAACACTTTGATTGTTGCTCTCTCATTCAAGAAAATGAAGACACTGATGCGAAACTTTCAGTCCAGCGCACTGATGAAGGTTCTGCCTCTACGACTCTTTCCGCTAGACGAACAGCTCAGCAAAATCATCCCAAAGCCGCCACCACCCGCCTGGCTAAAACATTTTTAATACATTTATGTAATTTATTATATAATTTTATTTCTATATTGTTATCTTTGTGCCCAACAATGTTTTTCGACAACAACCCAAAAAACCTTCTATGTAACCGTATATATTAGATTTTAACAAAAAAACCTAAATTGGCACGCCTTTTGTAAAGTGTCACACATCCCGAATTTTAAATCATTCGTTTTCCAGCTCAGCTCGAGACGATAAAAAACAAAGGAGGAACAAACGTGAAAGTTACCATGAAGATGAAACCAAGAACCTATTGGGGCGGTGCTGCTTTTCTTGCCGTCCTGGCCGTCGCCCTCCCGGCACTGGCCGAAGAGACGAGCGTCGCGGACTCAGTCATTCACCTGGCCTACGCCCTTGACACCTTCTATTTTCTCATGTCTGGAGCTCTGGTAATGTGGATGGCTGCCGGTTTTGCCATGCTCGAAGCTGGTCTGGTCCGCGGCAAAAATACCGTGGAGATCCTTACCAAGAACGTCGCTCTTTATTCCATCGCCTGTATCATGTACATGGTCGTTGGTTACAACATCATGTACGGTGGCGGCCCCAATGGAGTGATTCCCGGTCTCAGTTTCTTCCTGGGTGCCGACAATGCGGTGGATGATGTGCTGAAAAGCGGTGGAGATATCTACTACTCCGGCATGTCCGACTTCTTCTTTCAGGTCGTTTTCGTGGCTACCGCCATGTCCATCGTTTCAGGTGCCGTGGCCGAACGTATGAAACTCTGGTCCTTCCTGCTGTTTGCCGTGGTTATGACTGGCGTCATCTATCCTGTCCAGGGCTATTGGAAATGGGGCGGCGGTTTCCTCGACGCTCTTGGTTTCCTTGATTTCGCAGGGTCTGGCGTCGTTCACCTGTGCGGTGCCTCGGCTGCCATTGCCGGCGTCCTGCTGCTTGGAGCCCGCAAGGGCAAATACACCGATGGCCGCGTCAACGCCATCCCCGGCGCCAACCTGCCGATGGCCACCCTGGGTACTTTCATACTCTGGCTCGGCTGGTTCGGTTTCAACGGCGGTTCGGAACTGATGGTCTCCAACATCGAAGAGGCCAACGCCGTTTCGATGATATTCGTCAACACCAACACCGCCGCTGCTGGCGGTCTGGTGGCCGCCCTGCTCTTCTCCCGAGCCTGGTTCGGTAAAGCTGACCTCACCATGGCACTGAACGGCGCCCTGGCCGGACTGGTTGCCATCACCGCCGAGCCTCTTACCCCGAGTCCGCTACTGTCCACTATCGTCGGTGCCATTGGCGGTCTGATCGTGGTTGCCTCCATCGTCTTCATCGACAAGGCCAAAATTGACGATCCGGTTGGTGCCATCTCGGTGCACGGCGTAGTCGGAATCTGGGGACTGCTGGCCGTTTCCTTCACCAATCCTGAGGGCTCTCTGGTTGCTCAGCTTATCGGTGCCGGCGTAATCTTCGCCTGGGTCTTCGGCACCAGCTTTATCACCTGGCTGATCATCAAAGCAATCATGGGCATTCGCGTCAGCGAGGAAGAGGAAATGGAAGGCTGCGATATCTCCGAATGCGGCCTCGATGCCTACCCTGAATTCACTAAAGACTGATAGAGGAGGAGTGAGCAATGAAAAAAGTTGAAGCGATAATCAAACCATTCAAGCTCGAAGAGGTGAAGGAAGCCCTTACCGATCTTGGCATCACCGGTATGACCATCTCCGAAGTGAAAGGGTACGGTCGCCAGAAAGGACATACCGAGGTCTACCGGGGTGCAGAATACAAGGTCGAATTCAACCCGAAAACCAAAGTAGAACTGGTCATAGATTCCGATCTGGTCGACAAGGTGGTCACCGCCATCCGCGACGCCGCCAACACCGGCAAGATTGGAGATGGCAAGATCTTCGTCCTCCCGGTAGAAGACGTATTGAGAATCAGAACCGGAGAACAGGGCAAGGAAGCCATTTAGCAGTACCTGTCCCACAACCTCCTCCACGAGCAGAACCCTTGATCGCCTGCGCGGGTGGTCGGGGGTTCTGCTTGTTTGTCCCACCGCGCCCATTGCTTAGTTTTGAGCTTCAGACAGAGAGCCGAGCATAGCCAATCTACTTGACCGCCATTTATTCAGTACGCATTGATTAAGGCTCTGAAATGCATAAGGTGGTGAGTCGAATAGATTCAGCTCATTGTCATTTCTAACCTGGTACTGATACATGCTCGACCCTTATAAACAACTTCAAGAACATTTTCTGCAGCTCTCCCGTCTGGCACATGCCCTCACCTTTCTGCAGTGGGATCAACTGGTGATGATGCCTCCCCGAGGCAATGAAGCACGTTCGGAGGCGATTGCTGAACTGAGTTCACTTTACCACTCACAATTGACAGAGCCGGCGCTTGCCGATCTGCTGGACAAAGCCCGGGCCGCTGAACAGGATCCTGAACGATTGGCCAGCATCAGAGAGATGGAACGGGAATATAGATGGGCAACCTGCATTCCGTCCGATCTGGTTAAAGCCAAATCGCTGGCCGGATCAAAATGTGAACATCAATGGCGCAGTCAGCGCCAGGACAACGACTGGAGTGGGTTTCTAAGCAATTTCAAGGAAGTCGTCAATCTTTCAAGAGTAGAAGCCCAGGCTCGCCAGACCTGCAACTCGGAAATTTTTTCAACACCCTATGACGCCCTGCTGGATCTCTACTGCACCGGTGATTCGAGCAGTTTGATTTCCGAGATATTCACCACTTTGAAAACGGACCTGCCCCCGCTTATCGCCCAGGTGGTGGAAAAGCAGGCAGGCAGAACACGGGAATTCAACGGAAGGTTTTCTAAAGCAGCCCAGCAGCGGCTCAACCGGAAACTGGCCGTCATTCTCGGCTTCGATTTCGAGGCCGGCAGGATTGATGAAAGCTCTCACCCGTTCAGCACCGGCGACATCGGTGACCACCGGATCACTTCCAGATATAGGGAGAACGATTTTATCGATGCCCTCAAAGCCACTGCCCATGAAACAGGACATGCTGCCTATGAGGGGGGACTGCCGCTCAAGTGGAAACATCTCCCCCTGGGTCAGGCGCGCAACATGTCCATCCACGAAAGCCAGAGCCTGCTTTTTGAAAAACAGATATTTCTGAGCAAACCATTTTTGAACTTTTTCACCCCGGAAATTCACACCCATATCGCCGAGAGCGACGCCTACGACTGCCAGCAGATATGGCTGAACAGCATCAAGGTAAGCCCCTCGTACATAAGGGTCGAAGCCGACGAACTCTGTTACCCCCTGCACGTCATTCTCAGATACGAGATCGAGTCGGCCCTGATTAACGGTGGTATGGAAGCCGATGACCTTCCTGACGCGTGGGATGAAAAAATGCAGACCTATCTCGGCCTGTCCACCGCCGGCAACTACAAAGACGGCTGCCTGCAGGATATCCACTGGACGGATGGTTCGTTCGGCTACTTTCCCGCCTACACATTGGGAGCCCTTAACGCGGCTCAGATGTTCTCAGCGTTCCGGCGCCAGCACGACGACTGGCAGGAATTGCTGGGCAGAGGCGAGATCATACCGATCAGGCAATGGCTCGAGGAACAAATTTGGTCCACGGGCAGGCTGCTCGACTCGCAGGAACTGCTCCAGGCGGTCACAGGAGAATCAACAACCCCCCGTCATTTCATCGACTATGTCAGGGAGCGCTATCTGGAGGAGCAGTATTAGAGCACTATCCGGATGCTATCCGGATGCGCACTCACCTAGCGTTTTTTCTCCCGCATCATCGCTTTATCATCGCTTTAGTCAGAACAGTTAACAATAATCCGTAGGCGGGCAGAAACAGCAGCAGGCTCACCGCGATTTTGAAACTATAGTCGAGCGCGGCAATTTCAGGCCAGTGGCGTGCCATGAAATCATCTGAACTGGCCCAGAAAGCGATTGAATAAAACAGCACCGTATCAACCAGGTTGCCGACAATGGTCGAAGCCGAAGGAGCCACCCACCAGCTCCGGTGTTCCCGGAGGTGGGAAAAAACCTTTACGTCGAGGAGTTGACCGGCCAGGTAGGCAATGAAGCTGGCCAAGGCGATCCTGAAGACGAATAGGTTGAAATCAGCCAATCCGGCGACTCCCTGGAATTTTCCTTCAAGAAAGACGATCGACACCAGGTACGAAATGATCAATGCGGGAATCATCGTCCAGAAAATGATTTTCCTGGCCTGCTCCTTGCCGAAGATTCTGACGGTGAGATCGGTGGCCAGGTAGACGAGAGGGAAAGTGAAAGTGCCCCAGGTCGTGTGCAGCCCCAAGATCTGAAAGGGAATCTGAACCAGATAGTTGCTGGCGGCGATGACAATAATGTGAAACGTAACGAGAACTGCGAGGGCACGGCCGAGCTGTGCACGGGTGAAAGAGGGCATGAATTTTTCCTTTTTGTTGTTCGGGGTGAGGGAACCCGAGTCAATCCTGCTCACCAAAAAATTACTGAAGGACCCACCTATACAATAAATTCAGCTGCCGGGCAACCACCTTAGGCCGACCCATCTGGCAAGCAGGATCAAGGTAAAAATTAGGCCGCACCGACATTCGTCAGTACGGCCTGTGGGGCCTGAAATATATAATGGAGATCAGGGGTTACCTGGCTCCCCCACCATCGCTCAAGGTGTCCATTACCCTCTCAAGGCTGAAGCTGGCAGCCTTCTGACTGGGTGGGAACTCCACAAAGGTTTGCAGAAATTGTCCCACATAGGTCTGGGCCGGCACCAGCAGAAAAGCTCGATCAAGCCACCAGTCATCATAGGTGTTTGAGGTCACCATACCGCGTTCGTAGGGATCGCGGCGCAGATTCTCGATCAACGGTGCCCGCAGGGGTATAAACGGCTCACGCCAGGCCTGGAAGGTGGCTTCAGCACGCTGTTCCATGAAGATAATCTTCCAGTCACGGAAACGAAGCGCAGTCAGGTCCCCGTCATCAGAGAAGTAGAAGATCTCGTCACGCGGCCCTTTGTCCTGCTGGCCGGTGAGATAGGGCAGGAAGTTATAGCCGTCGAGGTGGTTTTTATAGGTTCTGTTGATGGCCGAAACGCCGCCTTTTTTCAGCTGTTCCTTGATGTCATCGACGCCTGCGGCAGCCAAAAAGGTCGGCAGCCAGTCCATATGGTGCATGATCTCGTTGGACCAGACGCCTTCCTCGATTTTTCCGGGCCAGCGTACCATCGCTGGAACCCGCCAGCCGCCTTCCCAGTTGGTGTTCTTCTCGCCGCGAAACGGTGTCATTGCCGCATCGGGCCAGGTATTCATATGGGGACCATTGTCAGTCGAATAAAAGACGATAGTGTTATCTGCGATGCCCATCTCATCAAGTTTTTCGAGGAATTTTCCGATGTCCGCGTCATGCTCGATCATGCCGGCGGTATACTCATCCGCGCCTGGGTAGATCTCCTTGGCCTTGGCCATATTCTCCTCGCTGACATGAGTACGAAAGTGCATGCGGGTACCGCTCCACCAGACGAACCATGGCTTGCCGGCAGCCTGCTGGCGCTCGATGAATTCGATGGCCGCATCGGAGGTTTCGTCATCGACGGTTTCCATTCGCTTCTTGGTCAGGGGCCCCGTGTCTTCGATACGCTGGGTACCATCTGGGTTAGCCCAGGAGTGAATAACGCCCCTGGGTCCGAATTTTTCCTTGAACGTCATACCGCCGGCGACGATCATATCGCCAGGGTAATCTACGTTTTCAGGTTCCTCTTCTGCATTGAGGTGATAGAGATTGCCGAAGAATTCATCAAAGCCGTGATTGGTGGGTAAATGTTCATCCCGATCACCAAGATGGTTTTTCCCAAATTGACCAGTGGCATAGCCCTGGGCTTTCAGCAGCCCGGCAATGGTAGGATTCACCTCCTGCATACCCTCCTCGGCCCCGGGTAAACCTACCTTGGAGAGACCGGTGCGAAATACGGACTGCCCCATGATAAAGCTCGACCGTCCGGCGGTACAGCTCTGCTCGCCGTAATAGTCGGTAAAAGTCATGCCCTCTTTGGCAATGCGATCGATATTTGGTGTCTGGTAGCCCATCAGGCCATGGGTGAAGTAGCTGATGTTGGATTGGCCCACATCATCACCCCAGACAACCAGGATATTGGGTTTATCGGCGCTAAACGAGGTCGCCGCAGCCGATAGTAAAAAAGCAGTCGTTAGCACCATCACCCGTTTGTGAAAAATCTTCATAGTTCCCTCCTTTACAAGATGGAATAAAATTTGAGAGTGAGGACAGAATATTCCCTACACAGACACTTATGTGCAGAAAAAAAAAGAAGTCAACCGGTCGAAGCCCATATATGAAAGGAGAACTTGAGCGGCCTTTACATTGCCCCAGGTATCAGCTAGGGAGAGTTATTTTGAGGGAGGTAAATGGGCAACCAAAGGAGTTCTCAAAACCCTCCCCGGCTATCAACGAAATCAGCGACCTCCTGCATAGTCGGCATGAAATTGGCGCAGCCGTGCCTGGTAACTACTATGGCACCGCAGGCATTGCCGAGTCGGGCAGCTTTGTACCAACTCCAACCGCGCACATGACCATAGAGAAAACCGGCGCCAAACGCATCACCGGCACCGAGGATATTGTATATCTCCACAGGATAGCCTGGAGCATCGATCTGCTCGATAGTGGCATCTCCCTTATCGAGGTGTATCCGGACCCCCTCGGCACCCCGCTTTTCCAGGACAGCCTTCGGGCCCAGCGAGAGAAGTGTTTTTATCGCCTGGTCCGTATCACCTGCGACCCTGGCGTCCGAAATCTGCGAATGGGTGAGCTGAATCTGCTCGGCCTCGGCCAGCATCGCACCATTGATTTCATCTTCGGTGCCGATGACGATATCGACCACAGGGAGAATCGAGCGGATGGTCACCCCGAACGCTCTGGGATCATGCCATTGATCAGGCCGGAAATCAAGATCGAGTACCACTTCGGTACCGCCATCTCGGGCCAGTTCGGCCGCGAAGAAGGTGGCCGTGCGGCAGGGGTCTTTGTAGAGGTTGGTACCGGCAAACTGCAGAACTCTGCTGGCGGTGACCGGGGCCGCGAGAACGTCGTCTATGCTCAGCTCCATGTCTGCACAATTTTCCCGGTAATAGACCAGGGGAAATTTATCCGGCGGTTCGATACCCAGTGCCACCGCGCTGGTGCGGTGCCCAGGTTTACGGGCAATGAAGGCGGTCTCGACCCCCTCCTTGTTGAGGAAATTAAGGATAAAATCACCCACCGGATCTGCACCGATCCCGGTGAGCAGAGCCGACTTCAAGCCAAGCCTGGTGGCACCGACGCTGATGTTGGTCGGCGAACCGCCGACAAAAGCGCCAAAACTCTTTATTTCTTCAAACGACGCACCGATCTCATTGGCATAGAGATCGATGGAAGATCGACCCATATGAAGGGTGTCGTATGCATATGCTCGGGACACGTTGGCTCACCTCATAGCTCAGAGAAAAATGACACAATAGGACTGCTCCCATCATAATCGATGATGCCACGCTTGTCCCTCATAGTATTGCCCATGGCAAGCAGCAGTAGTGAACTTGTGCGCCGCGCAAGCCAAAACATTATCGCGAGATAACGTGAGCCTGCTCCCATCTTACCAGGCGGCTATCAATGAATCGATTTTAAACCGTTAGAAAATTAAGACAATCTGGTGAATAAGGCGATATGGTTCTCAGCTCAGCGCTTGCCGAGCCGCCGGCGATGATCGCTAAGGGTGTCGCAGATATTGTCGGCGGTAATTTTCAGCCCTCTGGACCGGTAGGTTGCTATCAGCTGCGCTTCCAGTCGATCGGCCTTCTCCAGCAACAGCATTCTGCTCGTCTCATCGAACGTCGAATATGCCTCGATGAGCAGATCCTTGATTCGCTCAAGGGTAAGATCCTCGTATACTTCTTCACGGGGAATTTCTACAGAACTGACCGGCCGCCGGCAATCAGTCGATTTCAGATGCTTCAGCCGACTCATGATTTTGCTAAGAGAGTGTTTTAGTAAAAAGCTCATCTATTCAGCTGAGTATCTTTTTGGTGCCCAGGAGCAGTAGCGGGTATTTCTCTGCCGATTTGATAGGGACCTGAACCCTGCCCGACAGCCACACGGAGCTTGTTTGTGTTCGACTGGACTGATTCAATATTTGAGCCAATTACAGTTTTGTGGAAATGATTTCATGAAGGGTGCCAAAATACTAATTGAACCATCCGCGTCACTGCCGACACACCCATCGAGTGGCTCAGTCCTGACAATTTTAGGTACGATTCTTTGGCGTTTTCCTGTCAGTATTTGACACTTTTTGTCATTTCTCCTGTGATAATGGAGCTGTTCATTGGTGTTGACAGTGATTGGTCATTTCCCTAGGGTACCCACATTGAATTCCGTGGTCTGCCCTAATGAAAAAGCTGCAGCCCAAATACCTGAGGTGGCTCGAGGTTCTGCCCCTGATTTGTGTCAGTTGTTGGCTAGGAGGGGCTGCATTTCTACTGCTTCTCTATTTTCTCAAATCTGACATCGACAACGGTGCGGTGCTCTGCGGAATCAACCAGTCGATTCACCATGTTGATATGGCGGCAGTCGTCCTCCCTGGAGCTCTCGGCCTGGCAACGCTTGCCAATGGGGATTACCTTTATGCAATTGGGATTACCTTTATAATCAACGAATGAACCTATGGTTTGGAACCCTGCAATGCATTATTCTCATTTTCACCCTATGGATTTCGGTAGTTAAACCCTGGCGTTCTGGAACCCACAAAGCTAAATAAAAGGACCAATGACACATATCTTTACCTATGGCTCGCTGATGTTCGAGCAGGTCTGGAATCAGGTGGTGAGCGGAACGTATACGCGCTACCCGGCAACCGTATCCGGTTTTGTCCGCCGGGCACTGCTGCATGAACACTATCCTGCACTGCTGCCAGGCCCCGTTAATACAAAGGTTGACGGCATTCTCTACGTAAACCTCGATGAGGAAGATGTGTCCCGCCTCGATGAATTTGAAGGGAGCATCTATGAACGCCGGTCCGTCCAGGTCATGACAGAAAACAATATCTTCACCGCCGAGGCGTATGTGCTCAAAGACAGCTATCGCCACATCGCTTCTAATCAGAACTGGGACCCTGAGAAATTCGAAAACGACGGGATCCACCGGTTCCTCGGCACTTATTTCGGCTTTGATCGCTGATCGACCAAAAGGGGCAGCACCTTGCTTCCATGAAGACTTTATCCATTGGTGATAAACACCAGGTTGGAAAACCACAGGAAGTCGGCCCCCTACGCTAAAATCTGCGAGATAGATAGCGCCTTGTCGTATGCGTTTTTATCTGTTATTGAACAGATTCAGATTGATAGATTGACCAGTGGGTGCTGCTGTTTAGTAAGTAAAAAAACGGAGTGAGAGATGTATAAAGTTGGTTTTGTCGGATGGAGGGGGATGGTTGGTTCGGTTCTGATGAACAGAATGATCGAGGAAAATGATTTTCAGGATTTCGAACCTCACTTTTTCACCACGTCACAGACCGGAGAGCCCGGCCCTGATGTCGGCCACGGATCAACACCGCTCAAGAACGCGGCCGATATAGAACTACTTGCTGAAATGGATGCCATCGTCTCCTGCCAGGGGAGCGGCTATACCAACCGGGTCTTCTCCGAACTGAGATCATCCTGGCAGGGCTACTGGATCGATGCCGCCTCCGCTCTGCGTATGGAAGATGATGCCCTTATCGTGCTCGACCCGGTGAACCGGGCTGTCATAGATCAGGGATTGAACAGCGGCGTCAAGAACTATATCGGCGGCAACTGCACCGTTTCCCTGATGATGATGGCCCTCGGCGGGCTGTTTGAGCGCGACCTGATCGAATGGATAACCTCGATGACCTACCAGGCGGCAAGTGGAGCCGGGGCCAAGAATATGCGAGAGCTAATCTCCCAGATGGGGGCGCTGGCAAGCGAGGTATCTGCCCTGCTCGCCGATCCGGCCTCAGCTATTCTTGAAATCGACCAGACCATCACCGCCAAGATGCGTGACGGTTCACTGCCGCTGGACAATTGGGGTGTGCCGCTGGCCGCCAGCCTGATCCCGTGGATCGATGTTCCCGTCGAAAATGGTCAGAGCAAAGAGGAATGGAAAGGCGTTTCCGAGACCAACAAGATTCTTGGCCGGACCGGTAGCAACATCATCCCCGTCGATGGGCTTTGCGTTCGCATCGGCACCATGCGCTGTCACTCTCAGGCATTCACCATTAAGCTGCGAGAAGATCTGCCCATCGCTGAAATAGAGGAGATCATCGCGGCCCATAACCAATGGGTCAAGGTTATTGCCAACGACCGGCAAATCAGCAGCGAGAAATTAACGCCCACCCAAGTCTCCGGAACGCTTGATATCCCCGTCGGCAGGGTGCGCAAGCTGAACATGGGCCCCGGTTATCTAACCGCCTTCACGGTCGGCGACCAGCTTCTGTGGGGAGCGGCGGAACCGCTCAGGCGGATCCTGAAGATTATCCTGGCCCACGCAGGTAAAGGCAACGCTGCTTAGAGTTCGCAGAGAAAAACTTGTGCGGCTGGGGTGGGTCGAGGATCAGCTCCCTGCAATTGCCTGGCGTATATGCTCGGCCAGTGGTAGGCAAGACTCCTTTTCAGCCAGCAGGTTGGCCGCTGATCTCAATATTTCCCTTACTATTGCTGTTTTTGGACGACTCGACAGAAGGTGGATTTCCAGGGTTTTTATGTCGATGACCAGTTCTTCCACCTGCTCGTAATCAAACCCGCCTTCTGTTATCGCCTTCTTGAGCTCATCGACCAGAGATGCAACCGCTTCAACCACCTCTGGTCCAAGCAGTTCGGTCTCGCCAAGTAATAGTTTTGTTTCACTTGAGCCATCGGCAGTGCTGCCGGCATCAACCTTGAGCAACCGCAAGCCTGCCGAGGTAATACTTATGCCGCCGGTAAGATTTCTCAACTCGGCGTATCCATCGATGATCAGGTCTTCTGCTATGGCGCCGGCCTCAGGACGGTCCAGCCCAAGGGCTGCGCCAATGTCGTACATCGACACTTCAGCAGCACTATCGCCCCTGCTCATCTGGTAAAGCTGCTGCAGATAATTTTGGCTCTGCACCTCGTCTAAACTCATCTGGTTTTCCTCGCTGGTTTAGGCACCCCCACCTCTTACATGGGGCGTCGGTGCACTACTGGTATAACTTGCCCTTATGTTTGAGCCAGCCGTCCACATGTCGGTTGGCAGGGTCGCGGTGGGTCCAGTGTATGACACCGCCCTTCTTGTTCCATTCATACTCACCGAAGAACTCCAGTCGGTCACCCTTGCTGATATTCTCGACCCGGGGCGCAAGATCTATATTGTGGGCGACAAGTACCGTCTGCGTGTCGCTGATGCGGAGAATGATCCTCTGGTGGCGAATCCCGTCAACATCGTCTTTGAGCACTTTCTCAACCAGACCCGCCCCTTCGATCTGGAGGTTGCTCGTCCGGTTTTCAAACGCAGAAGCGAGCTGAGCCGCATCTCCTGCGGCCCCGCCTCCACCAATCCTGAAATAGCCCTGCTCGTAGAAGCCGGCAAGAATCAACATGGCCAGCAGGACGTATAGTAGTATCTGCCTGTGTTTCACTCTGCCCAGATTCTTTTCATGAAACGTTGGATGGCTTGGTGATACTCGACATACTCCTGGATGGTGTTATGTCCGGCCCCCTCGACAACCACTTTTTCCAAATTGCCCTGGGTGAAGGAGTCGACCAAGCCGGCACTTATTTTACCAGGAATAACCTCGTCACGTTCCGCAATCAGAGCCAGTGCAGGCACCGCTATCTGGGGTGCGCTAAGCTGTGATTCAAACCGGTCCTTCAGCAACGGGTTCACCGGCAGAAAAGGATAGTAATGGCGCGCCAGTGCGACCATGCTCTCATAGGGCGTTACCAGCACCATGGCCGTTATCGGCCGCTGCGTCGCCAGATATACGGCCACCCCGGTTCCCAGGCTGCGCCCCATGACCACTATATCCTCATGGGTGGAGGCCACCTTATCATACAAAGCGACCGCATCCGCCAACAGTGCCTCTTCAGACGGGCTGCCGCTGCTTCCACCATAGCCGCGATAGTTCATCAGGTACAAGGAACTGTCTGGATAGAGCCGTTCCAACTCGGCCAGGCTGTGCAGAACATTCTCGGCGTTACCACCAAAGTAGAGAACCCCAGTTGTCCGGCCCGGCGCAGTCTGCCATATCTTCAGTCTATGTCCGGCGTTTTCCAGCCACAGTGGCTCGGCTACTGTCGATTTGACTTCAGGATGAGGGTAGTAGATCATACTTCTCTGACGCACATAGACCAACAGGCTCATGCAGGTGTACCCCAGACCGGCAAGAAACAGTATCCAGATGACAGTCTTTGACATTGACTTTCAGTCAGCTGCAGTCCAGCAGCAGAGGCCCGAGCCTGATCTTTTACCGATCATGGCCCCTCGTCGAGCAGCCGTTTGCCCACACAGAGAATCTCATCGACCTGGAAACCAAGCCGACAATAAAATTCGAGTACCCCCTGGTTGGAACTCCGCACCATAATGTTGAGTTTGGGACAGCCGCGCTGCTTAAGCAGCGCAGTCAGGTGATCGACGATTTTTCTGGCGTAACCCCGACCCCGGTAGTCCGGATCCACCGCCAGATAGAATATCGATCCCCGGTGCCCATCATAGCCTCCCATGGCTGACGCAACCAGGACTGCGCTGTCAATGCCGACCACGAAGAGTTCGGGATCAACCTGCAGTTTCCTGTCAATGTCGGCAGCCGGGTCATTCCAGGGAACCACCAGACCGCACCGGCGCCAAAGGTCGATAACCAGTTCTCGGTCCTGGTGTGCAAAAGCCCTGATATTCACCGCTTCTTTTTCTTTCGCCTCTCTGCGAGCGCTTCGATGGTATGTTTGACCTCAGTTTCCGACTCCCGTTTTTTAAGCCCTCCCCTGAGCTGCATGATACAGCCTGGACAATCGGTCAGAAGCAGGTCGGCCCCGGTATCCTCGACGTTGTTCAATTTATTGTCGAGAAGCTGGGCAGAGAGCTCCGGAAACTTGGCCGAGTAGGTTCCACCAAAACCGCAGCAGACTTCGGCTTCGGCTGCCTCGATATAATCCATCCCGGCGGTGCGCATCAGATTCCCAGGTGCATCATGCACCCCGAGGCCGCGGCACAGATGGCAGGGCGCATGAAAGGTTACTTTTTTCCCGTCTCCGTCAAAGTCATCAGGGGTGACCTTGAGTACATCATGAACAAATGAAGACAGGTCGATAACCTTGTCGCAGAAGTCACCGAGCTGTTCGGCCAGTTTAGGATTATCCTCGAGCAGGACCGGATAGGTGTGCTTCAGATGGGAGGCGCAGGAAGCGCAGAGGGTGACGATATAATCCACCTCTTCACCGACGAAGGCCTTGAGGTTCTGCAGGGCCACATCCTTTGACACCTTCTTGTCGCCCATCATCTGGACGGGAAGTCCGCAGCAGGACTGCTCCATCGGAAAAACCATGGCCACGTCGTGATCCTGGAACAGCTCGACCGCGGCGATCATCTGCTCGGGATAGACGAAATCCTGTACACAACCGGAAAAAAGTCCCACCTTGTATTTTGGATTTTCCACCCGGGGCTTTATTTCCAGCCAGACATCGCGAAACGGTTTTTCGGCGATCGCCGGCAGTGCTTTGAAATCATGTTCCTTGAAGAACATCATCGGCAGATGCCGCATGAAGCCGTCCTCTCCCTTTACTGGTTTCTGAGCCCACTTGGCGGTTCTGAGCAGAGTGTGAAAAAGCTTTCTGTTTCTCATGATCTTGCCCAGCAGCAGGCTCGGCAGGGGCTGTCCGTCTTTGTCCTGAATACGGGTATGAATTTCCTTGATCAACCGCGGCAGGTCGATGCCGCCGGCGCAGATATCCTTGCAGGCTTCGCAGTTTATGCAGTTCTGGACCAGATGTTTGGCGTTTTCCTCACCATGAAAAAAATAGGTGAGGATCAAGCCGATGGCGCCAATGTAGACATGCCCCATCTTGTGGCCGCCCACCAGCCGGTAAACCGGACAGACGTTGGCGCAGGCACCGCAGCGGACACATCTGAAGACCTGGGAGAAGAGCGGATCGGCAACCATTTCACGCCGGCCGTTGTCGAGCAGCACGTAGTGGACCTCCTTTCTCTCACCCTCACTGGCGCCGCACTCATTGGCGCCGGTGACCCAGGTCACGTAGGAGGTGATCGGCTGGGCGGTGGCATTTCTGGTCAGCACCTTGACCTGGGACAAGGCGTCGCCAATGGTGGGGACCAGTTTGTCGATACCCAGCAGCGCCACGTGCACCCGCGGCAGGCTGGTCACCAGCCGGGCATTGCCCTCGTTGGTGACGATGCCGATGGACCCGGTCTCGGCCACGCCGAAGTTGGCTCCGGTTATGCCCATCTCGCCTTCGACAAATTTTCGCCGCATCTGATGCCTGGCCACCTTGACCAGCTTTTCGATTTCTTCATCTTCCTGTTGACCGGTCACTTCGGAAAAGAGGTCCCTGACATGGTAGCGGGACAGGTGAATGGCCGGCATAACCATGTGGGACGGCGGTTCGTCGCGAAGCTGAATGATCCACTCGCCCAGATCGGTTTCAGTCACCTCG